>NZ_JAFMZG010000019.1:0-86741 GCF_049132125.1 Pseudomonas sp. NFX5 | reverse complement strand
CAGTCAAAGTATTCGCGACTGACACACCGTAATCGGGAGCAAGCCCCCTCCCACATTTGTTTTTGCAGTGTTCATGAGATCGGGTTAGCGCAGGTTCAGGCTGAACCCCACCCGCGTCAGCCACTCCGCTTCCTGGGCGAAGTCCGCCTGGGTCAGCTGGTTCTCATCCAGCCAGCCTTTGGGGAACACGACATCCAGGCTGTCGCCATTGGCGCGCAGGGTCACCTGGGGCATCTGCTGGGTGCCACGAATGTGGTGGAACAGGATCGCGAAGCGCAGCAGCACGCACAGGCGGATCAGCTTGATGCCTTCATCGCCGAACTCGGCAAACTTGTCCTTGGGAATATTGCGACGATGGCCGCGCACCAGCAGTGCGAGCATCTGCTGGTCTTCCCGGGAGAAACCCGCCAGGTCGGAGTGCTCGATCAGGTAGGCGCCGTGCTTGTGGTAGTGGTAGTGGGCGATATCCAGGCCCACTTCATGCACCTTGGCCGCCCAGCCGAGCAGTTCGCGCCATACGCCGTCTTCCAGGTCCCAGTCCTCGGCGACCTGATCGAACGCATGCAGTGCTTTACGCTCTACGCGGGCTGCCTGCTCCTGGTCGACGTGATAACGCTCCATCAGCGAGGTGAGCGTGCGTTCACGCACGTCCTCGTGGTGATGGCGGCCCAGCAGGTCATACAGCACACCTTCGCGCAGGGCGCCGTCACAGTGGTCCATGCGTTGCAGTTCGAGGGCGTCGAAGATCGCCTCGAGAATCGCCAGGCCGGCCGGGAAGATGGTGCGACGGTCCGGCTTGATGCCGTCGAAGTCGATCTTCTCGGCATCCCCCAGCTTGAACAGCTTGCGCTTGAGCCACGCCAGGCCTTCGGCGTTGACCTCGCCGGTGCCATGGCCGCCGGCCTTGAGCGCCAGGCCGATGGCACGGATGGTGCCGGACGAGCCGATGGCTTCATCCCAGGTCAGGCGGTGCAAGGCGTGCTCGATGCTCATGATCTCCAAACGCGCTGCCGTATAGGCCTGGGCGTAGCGCGCCGGTGTGATCTTGCCGTCCTTGAAATAGCGTTGGGTATAGCTGACACAGCCCATCTGCAGGCTTTCACGCAGCAGCGGTTCGAAGCGCTGGCCGATGATGAACTCGGTACTGCCACCGCCGATGTCCGCCACCAGGCGCTTGCCGGGGGTATCTGCGAGTGTATGGGACACGCCGAGGTAGATCAGGCGTGCTTCTTCGCGGCCGGAGATGACTTCTACGGGGTGGCCGAGGATTTCCTCGGCGCGACGGATGAATTCGCCCCGGTTACGGGCTTCGCGCAAGGCGTTGGTGCCGACGATTCGCACGGCGCCCAGGGGCATGCCGTTGATCAGCTGTGCAAAACGCTTGAGGCAGTCGAGCCCGCGTTGCATGGATTCTTCATTGAGCTGGCGCTCATCGTCGATCCCGGCAGCCAGTTGCACTTTCTCTCCGAGCCGCTCAAGGATGCGGATTTCGCCGTTCTGGGCCTTGGCCACGACCATGTGAAAGCTGTTGGAGCCCAGGTCGATGGCGGCGATCAGGGACAGATTCTTGGCTTGGGATTGCGGCATGGTTTGGGGGTCTCGGTCGATAACCTTGCCATCGTGCCACGATCGATCGCTGGAGCCAACGCGTAGTAACAGAGGATTTTTCCTCGTATACCTATAAGTGCTTTCTGCGTGGCGCGTAGGACCGGCCCACAAATGATGTATTACAAAGCCAGAAAGCACTGGGTTTTGTACTGGCTATTCTTGGTTTTATTGAGTTTGTCGATAAGTCTTACGCCGTTTTATGTTTGTCCTAACTTGCTGTTTCCCTGTTCGTATACATGGGGTTGTTTTTTAGAGTGGAGATAGGGATCACTCTTACATGAGGTGTCATTTTTTCCGGTTTTATTATTCTCTTGGAATATGAATACTCACGTTCGGCACCTGTCCCGGGTGGTGTTTATAGGTCGGAGCTTCAAGGACGAGATATTCATATGCGCACCAGGCGTGACGCAGGGGAGGTGTTCTGATCATTCAATAACTGGCCAGCCTATGGTCATTACTATGGATGAACGTTAGATGAAGAAGAATTACCCAGTAGTGGCGGGTCTATGCCTCGTCGTTGCGAGCCTGACTGTCCAGGCTGCCGATGTACGTGTAAAAGGCGCGATCGCTCCAGCCAGTTGCAGTTTTACACTCACCCGCTCGGTCATTGACTATGGAACTATTCACCCGAGCAGCCTGAGTCCGACAAGTTATACCAAGCTGGATAAGAAGAGTGTTCCCTATACGGTGAGGTGCAGTGGTCAGTCTAAAATAAAAGTGGGTATCAGGAGCGTTGATAATCGAGCTGGCTCGAGAATACCAGGCATGATGCTGGGGCAGTTTGGCGGGAACTACAAGGATCTCTACAATTTTGGTCTGGGGGCCACTTCCAGGGGGCAAAAAATCGGAGGTTATGTAGTGCACCTTCGAAATTCTGTAGCTGACGGCAAGTCGGTAGGGATTGTTAGCTCGGAAAATAACGGCGTACGATGGGAACCAAACAGTACCCAGGCAGTAGGCCACACTGCCAATATAGCCAGTTGGCGTGCGGGGAATGTGTATGCGCCTATATTGGTTAATGCTGTTTCCGGCAATGTTGAAGTTCAAGCCGTCATCAACAAGACGTCCGAACTTGATATGAGCAACCAGATCAACCTGGACGGCCATTTCACCCTGGAGTTGCGCTACCTCTAGATTTCTCCACATAGGTATCCATGGCGTGCTGACTATGAAGTGTCAATCAGCACGTGTCTCTTTGGCTATTGTCGATGATTGCTATGAAGAAGATTATTTCGTTATCAGGCATGTTTCTCGCTATGTTGGGTTTGAGTGCGCAAGCCGCGGACTTACGAGTGAGAGGCTCCATTGCGCCTGCCAGTTGCAGTTTTACTATTGTTAATTCAACGATAGATTACGGTCGGATCGATCCTAGGTCACTGAGTGCTACTAACTACACCAAACTGGCCAAAAAGGGGACGCCTTACACCGTCAGGTGTGCATCGCCCACGTTTGTTGGTATTAAGACACAGGATAACCGCGCGTCCAGCAAGGTGCGCGGCATGATGGTGAGTCAGTACAATATTACTTATAACGATGATTTCAATTATGGTCTTGGGTTTACCTCGAAGAATGAAAAAATCGGCGGCTACGTGGTTTTCATGGAAAACAACATTGCCGATGGTAAAGCTGTACTGGTTGCGCGGTCTAATAATAATGGCGCGAGTTGGGGGATCACCGATCCTGTCTTGGGGCAGTCAGCCAAGGTTGGAAGTTGGCGTACGAACGCCAGCTATTCGCCGATTAAAATAACCGTCGTCTCGGGGAATTTGAATGTCCAGCCAGTGATCAATAAAACATCTGCGCTGAGCATGAATAACGAAATAAAACTTGATGGCCATACAACCCTGGAATTGGTCTATCTCTAAAAGCTTCCAGGCGATTCAGGTCGGCTTGCAGTCTCTTTGGCGGCAGCCAACCTGATTCGGCGTGTTTCGTTATTGCTGTGAAGGAAGTGTTGATGCTTGTTTCTACAAGAAAAAAATCTATTCTGGCCGGTTGTTTGTGTCTGGGTTTTGTTTTCTGCCGTGCCGCGTATGCAGACGGCATGGAGCCGGAAACAACAGTTGTCATTCTCAATGAGGCGGATGGTGAAGTCAGCATCAATGTCACCAATACGGACCCAAGTCCTGCCTTGCTTCATTCAGTTATCGAAGATATACCGGAAGACCCGGAGCCTTTAGCCGTCATTACTCAGCCCGTTGCGCGTGTCGATAGCGGTGAGCGGCAAATGGTCAGGGTTATGGCAATCAATAAGGAGCCTCTCAAAACCCAACGTTTGAAGCGCATTACGTTTGAAGGTATTCCCCAGGCCCAACCCGGCTCGGGCGCGACAATTGGTATCAGCCTACGGCAAAACCTGCCGCTCATTCTCCACCCCAAAGGTTTACCTCAACATCATGCACCGTGGGAGCTGCTGACCTGGAGCCTTCACGGCAATACCTTGAGCGCACGCAACAACAGCCCCTATGTGGTGCGCCTGGCGGCTGAGGTGGTCTTGAACCCGCAGAAGGTGAATGCGCTTTTGCCGCGTACCTATATCTTGCCGGGCGAAACCCTCAGCGTTGCCGTGGAAAAACGTTCTGCCGCCACGTCGGTCACCCTTATGCCGGCCACGCTCTATGGGTTTTCCGTCGATAGCTACGAGGCTTTGCTCGTAGCGAATCAGCCGTGACCTGCCATGGGAAAAAAAGCCAGCAGGTTTTGTAGCGCCGTACGTGGGCAGCCATCCCGGGCGCCAATAAAACCTGAGGAGGCTTTCAGGCGAAGCGGAATCAGCCTTTCGGTTTGGGCGGCGGTGGTGTCGGGAATGGCCGCTGACGTTTACGCCGCGCCGGCGGCGGTGCTCGGATTTGACCTTGCCACCTTGCAGGCGCGTGGTATCGACCCTTCAGTTGCGCGCTACTTTCAGCAAGCCCCTCGGTTCAGCGAGGGCACGCGCGTCGTCGATTTGACGGTCAACGGTAATCCCATCGGGTTGACTGACGCGCGGTTTAACCATGAAGGCGCGCTGTGTTTCAACCGTGGGCTATTGGATCGGGCGGGACTGCAGATTCCCGCCACGGTGATCGATAAGCAAGTCTCTGCCGCCCAGGCCTGTCATGACTTTATTGCCGAGTATCCGAAAACGGTAGTGACCTTGCGCCCAGGGCGTGAGGAGGTTGTGCTGGTCGTCCCGACCCAGGCGCTGCGCGACATGCAACAAAGCACTGGTCATTACGCCCGGGGAGGTGCAGCGGCGCTGGTCAACTACGATGTCCAAGGCGTCAATGCCCACTCGCGGGGGGATCGAGGGCGCTTTTTATCCGCTTCAACGGAAATGGGTTTCAACGTGGGCAATTGGATCGTCCGCAGTCGTCAGCTCTATCTCTCCAACGATGAGCGTTCGGCGACTGAGCATCTGTATGCATACGCGCAGCGCGATATCGCTCCCTTGGCTTCGACATTTCAGGCAGGCCAGATATCGGCTGATAGCCCCGTGTTCGGTGGTGTTCAACTGATCGGTGCACAGCTGTTTCCTGACGGAATGGAAAACCGCACCAGCAGCAATGGCGTTTTGGTTGAAGGGCGGGCGCGGAGTCAGTCGCGGGTGGAAGTCCGGCAGTCCGGCGCATTGATTTATACCACTCTCGTCCCGGAAGGGCCGTTCACCTTGCGCAATTTGCCACTGCTCAATGGCACCAGCGACCTCGACGTCAGGGTTATCGAAATCAAGGGGGGGCAACACAGTTTTATCGTGCCGGCCGCCTCGTTCCGTGGATCGGTTCCGATTAAATCGGGATATACCGCTGCAATAGGGAAGGTGCGTGATGTGGATCGAAGGGGCGCCGCCGAGCCTCTGTTGGCGATGGCCAGCGGAACGTGGGCGTTAGGGGAGGACGCGGCCCTCAGTTCGGGAGTTCAGGGCACGGACAACTACCACTCGGTGGGCCTGGCGTTGGACAGCAGCTTTGACCAGCGGTTTTCACTGGGATTGCGCAATAACCTTTCCCATGACCGTAAGCAAAAGGTACGCGGTTCGCGTAGCGGCGTTTCGTTTGGCAGTACGCTGCCGGGCAACGTCCAGATGAACTTGAGCGCCACTCGCCAGACCTCGGGTTACCGGGATGTGCTCGAAGCTGTTGGCGGCGAGCCTGGCGAGGTACAGGGGGCGCGCGCCAGGCACCAGTACACGGCAGGCTTCAGTTGGTCAGACCCTCAATTGGGTGGCTTCGCTGTCGGTTATTCCCGTTCGGCTCATTTCGACAATCGTACTTCCCAGCATATCTACGGCGCGTGGAACAAAAACTTCAGGCACGCCAATGTTGCCGTGAGCATTGACTCCCAGGTAGGTGCGTCAGGCGACTCCAGAGACAAAAATGATGGCTTGGGCATGCGCTTGCAGATCACTGTTCCACTGGGCAGTGACCGCTCCGTGACCTCGACGGTTCGACGCCAAGGGCGTCATGCCGGTATCGGTACAGCCTACAGCGAGCGCGTGAATGACACCCTGAACTACGAGTTAAGGGGCGAGCGCGACCTGAGAGGTACCAGCGATCAGTCGGTGGGTGGAACGCTCAACGCGACGTCTCGTTATACCCAGCTCGGCCTGGGGCTCAATCGAGACTCGTCCAGCACGATCTATAGCGGGCAGCTACAAGGCGCCGTGGTTGCTCACGAGCGAGGCCTCACACTGTCTCCCTACCGTGTCGAGGACACTTTCGGTGTGGCGTCGGTGGGGAATATTCCGGGGGCTCGCATCAGTACCCCTCAGGGGCCCGTCTGGACCGACCGCTGGGGAATGGCCGTGATTCCCGGCTTACCCGCTTATCAGGGCAGCCTTGTCGAGGTGGACGGTAAAAGCTTGCCACGCCAGGTTGATCTCAATAATGGCACGAAGATGCTGGAGGTCGGGCGAGGCTCGTTCAGTACGGTCGAGTTTGAAGTCTCGAAGGTTCGCCGGATGCTGGTGCGTGTCCGCGACCCAAGCGGGCAGCCGTTGCCCAAGGGGACGTCGGTGCTTGCCGCCGATAACACGTTCCTGACCACGGTGGTGGGGGACGGAATGATCTTCCTCAACAATATTGAGCATTCCCAGGTACTGACCTTGTCGTCGCCGAATGCGACTCCCTGCAAACTGCAACTCGATCTGGCGGAGCCCAGCTATGACGGCCAACTGTATGAAACCTCCTCAGCGGTCTGTCGTTAAGGCCGCCCTTGTCTCGGGACGCTTTCCAGGCGGGGTTGGATTACTGGCGGGTCTCTTGATGATTGCTGACGTTTCGGCGTCGGAATGCCACCTGTCATTGAGCCGGCCGCAGATCGACTACGGACCGTTGCGCGTCGACACACAGCCCGGACCCCACGGTATTTCCATCGGTAGACGCACGGTGCACCTCAGCGTGGTTTGCCCTGAGGCGGCGGTGATTGCGCTGCGTTTCCGCGGTGCGCCAGCCGATGCGCAGGGTTTCAGTTTTGGCCCTCACGGGCGCTTTGATCTGAGCCTTCGACAGGCATTGCTGGATGGCCAGGCCGTCGAACTGGTGTCGATGCACAACCGCACTGAACGAGACGGGCAGCTGCGCCCCGGCGGTGTGCTGGTGCCACTGAGGGCCGGGCAGCCAATCGCCGGTCGAGTCTTTTCGGCTCAGGTGCAGGTCGATACCTATCTAGCGGGCACCCACCCCGCCGTGCGCGATAAAACCCTGCTGGAGGGGGGAGGCCGTTTCGAAATGGTGCCCGATGGCTGGGCGGTCAGGCGTGCGCTTCGGTAGTGCCGATGAAGTTCGCCAACTCAGCAGTCTGCGGGTTGGCAAACAGCACCTTCGGATCGCCGACTTCATGCACTTTGCCTTGGTGCATGAACACCAGCTTGTCGCCCACTTCCCGGGCGAAGCGCATTTCGTGCGTCACCATGATCAAGGTCATGCCGTCCTTGGCCAGTTGGCGCACCACGCTGAGTACTTCATTGACCAGCTCCGGGTCCAGGGCCGAGGTGATTTCATCGCACAGCAGCACCTTGGGCGACATGGCCAGGGCGCGGGCGATGGCAACGCGTTGCTGCTGGCCGCCGGACAGGCGATCGGGGAAAGCGTCGAATTTCTCGCCCAGGCCCACGCGTTCCAGCATTTGCCTGGCCAGTTGTGCTGCCTTGGCCTTGGGCACTTTCTGCACCACTTGCGGTGCGAGCATGACGTTTTCGCCCACGGTCAGGTGCGGGAACAGGTTGAACTGCTGGAACACCATGCCGACTTTCTGCCGCAGGCTGCGCAGGTCGGCGCGGGCGGCGTCGAGGTATTCGCCATCCACCTCGATCACGCCGTCGTTGATCGATTCCAGGCCATTGAGGGTGCGCAGCAAGGTGGACTTGCCCGAGCCGCTGCGGCCGATGATTGCCACGACCTGGCCTTCTTCAACGGTCAGGTCGATGCCCTTGAGGACGTGGTGATCGCCGTAATACTTATGCAGGGCGGAAATTCTAAGCAGAGGCATGCAGTCTCCTTTCCAGGTAGCGCGCACTGAGGGACAAGGGGTAGCAGAGCAGGAAGTAACCGAGGGCCACCAGGCCGTAGACCATGAAGGGCTCGAAGGTGGCGTTGGCGAGCATGCCGCCGGTCTTGGTCAGTTCGGTAAAGCCGATGATTGAAGTGACGGCGGTGCCTTTGACCACCTGCACCGAGAAGCCCACGGTAGGCGCCACGGCGATCCGCAGGGCCTGGGGCAGGATCACGTAGCGCAGTTGTTCAAGCGGATTCAGCGCCAGGCTGGCCGATGCTTCCCACTGGCCATGGGCGATGGAGTCGACGCAGCCGCGCCAGATTTCGGCGAGGTAGGCGCTGGTAAACAGCGTCAAGGCGATCGCGGCCGCCAGCCAGGGCGAAATATCCACGCCGAGCAGGGCAATGCCGAAAAAAACCAGGAACAGCTGCATCAACAACGGGGTGCCCTGGAACAGTTCGATATAGGTGCGCGCAACATTGCGCGCGAATGCCTTGCGGCTGATGCGCAGGGTCATCACCAGCAAGCCGATCAGGCCGCCGCCGATAAACGCCACGATCGACAGCAACAGCGTCCACTGCAGGCCCGTAAGCAGGTTGCGCACGATGTCCCAGAAGGAAAAATCACTCATCGGCTGTTCCTCATCACAAAGCGGCGGCCGATCCAGTTGAGCAACTGGCGAATCATCAACGCCATGCACAGGTACACCAGGGTGGTCAGGGCATAGGTTTCGAACGCGCGGAAATTGCGTGACTGGATAAAGTTGGCGGCAAAGCTCAGCTCCTCGGTGGCGATCTGCGAACACACCGCCGAACCGAGCATCACGATGATGATCTGGCTGCTCAAGGCAGGCCACACCTTGCCCAGCGCCGGCAGCAGCACCACATGGCGAAACGCTTCGAAACGCGTCATCGCCAGCGCGGCGGCGGCTTCCAGTTGCCCGCGCGGGATGGCCTGGATGCCGGCGCGGATGATCTCCGTGGAGTAGGCCCCCAGGTTGATCACCATCGCCAATACGGCTGCTTGCCACTCGGTGATTTTCAATCCCAGGGAGGGCAGGCCGAAGAAGATGAAGAACAACTGCACCAGGAACGGCGTGTTGCGGATCAACTCGACATACACCCCGAAGAACCAGGCAAAGGGCTGGATCTTCCACGCCCGCACCACGGCGCCGACAGTGCCCAGGGCGACGCCCAGGATTGCGCCGATAGCCGTCAGCTCAAGGGTGAACAGCGCGCCGCGCAACAGCAGATCGGTATTGGCCAGCACCGGCACAAAGTCGAATTGATAGGCCATCAATCAGCTCCGCTTCAGAGATCAGCAGGCAATGGCTCTTTGAGCCACTGCATCGCGTTCTTTTCCAGGCTGCCATCGGCCTTGGCCGCGACCAGGATCTGGTTGACCTTCTCCAGAAGCGCCGGCTCGTTCTTGTTCACGCCCACGTACACCGGCGAGTCCTTGAGCTTCACTTTCAGCGCCGGCACGCGTTTCGGGCTGCGCTCGCTGATCGCCACCATGACCACGTTGCCGCTGGCGATCAGGTCGACCTGGCCGGCCAGGTAGGCCGCGATGGTGGAGTTGTTGTCTTCGAAGCGCTTGATGATGGCTTCCTTCGGTGCTACGGCGGTCAGCTCGATGTCTTCGATGGCGCCACGGGTCACGCTGATGGTCTTGCCCTTGAGGTCGTCGGTGCTGCTGATGGCGGCATCAGGCGGGCCGAACACGGCCAGGTAGAACGGTGCGTAGGCCTTGGAGAAGTCGATGACCTTTTCGCGCTCGGGGTTCTTGCCCAGGCTGGAGATCACCAGGTCGACCTTGCCGGTGGTGAGGAACGGGATGCGGTTGGTGCTGTTGACCGGGGTCAGCTCCAGCTTGACCTTGAGTTGGTCGGCCAGCAGTTTGGCGGTGTCGATGTCCAGGCCGCGGGGTTTCATGTCGGGGCCGACCGAGCCGAACGGTGGGAAGTCCTGGGGCACGGCGACCTTGAGGGTGCCACGGGCGACGATATCGTCCAGACCGTTGGCCTGGGCGGGTGCCTGGCTCAGCATCAGGCTGGCAAACAGGGCAGTGAGCAGGGCGCTGTAGCGCTTGGTCATGGCAACTCTCCGAGAAGGGCGAAGGAATTTTCTGGATTTGCTCAGTGCACAGCCCATGCCAGTACTGCGCGGACCGTCTGCGAGGCGCGAGTTTGTTGAGCTTTGGTGGTCTTACTGGTCTGAACAGCTGTGCGGGTTTTCGCACCCTTTTCGAGCGTCGGTAAAACTGCGCGAGCCCCTTTGGGGCGTGGCTTGCCGTGGCTCCTGAATAGCTTTACAACTAGCCGCTCTGTTGACGCAAATCTTGAGTTTTTTATGAATTCCATCGCCCAAGCCGTACCGGAAGCGGCCCTGCAGGCCATCCGCAAACTGATCAAGGAGCAAGGCTTCGGGCCGGGCGATGCACTGCCGTCCCAGCGCGACCTGGCGGTGCAGTTGGGCGTCAGTCGGGCGTCGCTGCGCGAGGCGCTGTCGTCCTTGAGCGCCTTGGGTGTGGTCAGTGTGCAGCCGGGCAAAGGTGTGTTCGTACAGGCGGTTGAGGATGCGCCGGGCTTTGCCTGGCCTTTTGCAGCCCAGGCCACGCCGCTCGATATCTTCCAGTTGCGCTATGCGCTGGAAGGGTTTGCGGCGGGTTTGGCGGCGGTCACGCTGACGATCGATGAGCTGGACAGCCTGGAAGACAACGTCGAAGCGATGCGCAAGGTGCTCAAGGCCGGTGACTTCGAAGCAGCCGCGCGGCTGGACTTCGAGTTCCACCAGCGCATCCTGTTGGCCAGTGGCAACCAGGCAATGGTGAGCATCCTGAGTGCCCGTGCCGAGGTGTTTCTGGAAAGCCAGAAACTACCGTTCATCCGGCCGGAGCGGGCCATGGAAACCTGGCAGGAACATCGCAAGATCCTGCGCGCCCTGGCCCGGCGGGCCAGTGCGTCGGCGCAGAAAAACATGCAGGAACACGTACGCAACGCGGCGTTGCGCACGGGGATTGCCTTCGTGACTCCTGTTGCGCCCTGAGTTGGGCTATGCGCAAACTCATGCGCCATCATAGGAAGACTCAATCAGAGGCGACTTCCTGAACGGGGGAAGGGCGGCTATGATGGGCAACGTTTTTTTTGCTTACAATCCGGAGACATCCATGAGCAACGATCTTATCAAGCACGTCACCGACGCGACCTTTGAGGCCGAAGTACTCAAGGCTGCTGGCCCGGTGCTGGTTGACTACTGGGCTGAATGGTGTGGCCCTTGCAAAATGATCGCTCCGGTCCTGGACGACATTGCAACCACCTACGAAGGCAAGCTGACCATTGCCAAGCTGAACATCGACGACAACCAGGAAACCCCGGCCAAGCATGGCGTGCGCGGTATTCCTACGCTGATGCTGTTCAAGAACGGCAACGTCGAAGCCACCAAGGTGGGCGCGCTGTCGAAGTCCCAGCTGCAAGCTTTCCTCGACGCCAACATCTAAGCGTCGTCAAAAAGCCCCGCAAATAGCGGGGCTTTTTCGTGAAACAGGGCTAGACGCTCCGAAACTCAGGTGGTACATTCGGCCCCGCACTGGTTTCTCCACTGCCCCCTGCAAGCCGTCGCCGACGCATTCCTTTTCGATTAGTACGCGATCCTGTCGCCTTCTCCGCGGCGCGGCCTCATTAAGCCAAAAGCTTAATTTCCCCCCCTCCATAAATGATTACGTCATTCCTATATGAATCTGACTGAACTCAAGCAAAAGCCGATTACCGACCTGCTCCAACTGGCCGAAGAAATGGGCATAGAAAATATGGCCCGTTCGCGCAAGCAGGACGTGATTTTCTCCCTGCTGAAAAAGCACGCGAAAAGCGGCGAGGAAATCTCCGGTGATGGCGTGCTGGAGATTCTCCAGGACGGCTTCGGCTTCCTCCGCTCTGCAGACGCCTCCTATCTCGCCGGCCCAGACGACATCTATGTCTCGCCGAGCCAGATCCGTCGCTTCAACTTGCGCACCGGTGACACCATCGTTGGCAAGATCCGCCCACCGAAGGAAGGCGAGCGGTACTTCGCCCTGCTCAAGGTCGATACGATCAACTTCGATCGTCCCGAGAACGCGAAAAACAAGATTCTCTTCGAGAACCTGACGCCGCTGTTCCCGACCGTGCGCATGAAGATGGAAGCCGGTAACGGTTCCACCGAAGACCTGACCGGTCGCGTGATCGACCTGTGTGCCCCGATCGGCAAAGGCCAGCGTGGCCTGATCGTCGCCCCGCCGAAAGCCGGTAAGACCATCATGCTGCAGAACATTGCAGCGAACATCGCACGTAACAATCCTGAAGTTCACCTGATCGTATTGTTGATCGATGAGCGTCCGGAAGAGGTCACCGAAATGCAGCGCACCGTGCGCGGCGAAGTGGTTGCCTCGACGTTCGATGAGCCGCCGACCCGCCACGTGCAGGTTGCCGAAATGGTGATCGAGAAGGCCAAGCGCCTGGTCGAACACAAGAAGGACGTGGTGATCCTGCTCGACTCCATCACCCGTCTGGCCCGTGCCTACAACACCGTGATCCCGAGCTCCGGCAAGGTCCTCACCGGTGGTGTCGATGCCCACGCCCTGGAGAAACCGAAGCGTTTCTTCGGCGCCGCGCGGAACATCGAAGAAGGCGGCTCGCTGACCATTATCGCCACCGCACTGGTTGAAACCGGTTCGAAGATGGACGAAGTGATCTACGAAGAGTTCAAGGGTACCGGCAACATGGAACTGCCCCTGGACCGTCGCATCGCGGAAAAACGCGTGTTCCCGGCGATCAACATCAACCGCTCCGGCACCCGCCGCGAAGAGTTGCTGACCGCCGACGACGAACTGCAGCGCATGTGGATCCTGCGCAAGCTGCTGCACCCGATGGACGAAGTGGCAGCCATCGAGTTCCTGATCGACAAGTTGAAAACCACCAAGACCAACGACGAGTTCTTCCTGTCGATGAAACGTAAGTAATCACGACGTTTCAGGTCCGAAGAAATGGCGCCCCCAGGGGCGCCATTTTTTTTGTGTCGGTTTTTCGGTCCCTGCAACGGCCAAATGCACCTCGATAAGCTGCCAGCAGCCCTCAGAGCAGGTAGGATGTACGCCTATTTTACGGGTGGCATGGTTAATGAAATTCAAGGATCTTCGGGATTTCGTGCAGCAACTTGAGCAGCGCGGAGAGTTGAAACGTATCCAGATGCCGATTTCACCGGTGCTGGAAATGACTGAGATTTGCGACCGCACCTTGCGTAACAAGGGCCCGGCGCTGCTGTTCGAGAACCCGACCGGTTTTGACATACCGGTGCTCGGCAACCTGTTCGGTACCCCCGAGCGTGTGGCCTTTGGCATGGGCGCCGAGGCGGTCAGCGAATTGCGCGAGATCGGCAAGCTGCTGGCGTTCCTCAAGGAACCCGAGCCGCCCAAGGGCTTGAAGGATGCCTGGTCGAAGCTGCCGATCTTCCGCAAGATCATTGCCATGGCACCCAAGGTGGTCAAGGACGCGGTGTGCCAGGAAGTGGTCATCGAAGGCGATGATGTCGATCTGGCCATGCTGCCGGTGCAAACCTGCTGGCCCGGCGATGTCGGCCCGCTGATCACCTGGGGCCTGACCGTCACCAAGGGCCCGAACAAGGACCGCCAGAACCTGGGTATTTACCGTCAGCAAGTGATTGGCCGCAACAAGGTGATCATGCGTTGGCTGAGCCACCGTGGCGGTGCCTTGGACTTCCGTGAATGGTGCGAGAAGCACCCCGGCAAGCCGTTCCCGGTCTCCGTGGCCCTGGGCGCCGACCCTGCGACCATCCTCGGCGCCGTGACCCCGGTGCCCGACAGCCTGTCCGAATACGCCTTCGCCGGGTTATTGCGTGGCAACCGTACCGAACTGGTGAAGTGCCGTGGCAACGACCTGCAGGTACCGGCCACCGCCGAAATCATCCTGGAAGGCGTGATTCACCCCGGCGAGATGGCCGATGAAGGCCCTTACGGCGACCACACCGGCTATTACAACGAAGTCGACAGCTTCCCAGTGTTCACCGTGGAGCGCATCACCCATCGAATCAAGCCGATCTACCACAGCACCTACACCGGCCGTCCGCCGGATGAGCCGGCGATTCTGGGTGTGGCGCTGAACGAAGTGTTCGTGCCGATCCTGCAGAAGCAATTCCCGGAAATCACCGACTTCTACCTGCCGCCGGAAGGCTGCTCGTATCGCATGGCCATCGTGACCATGAAGAAGTCGTATCCCGGCCATGCCAAGCGGGTCATGCTGGGTGTGTGGTCGTTTTTGCGACAGTTCATGTACACCAAGTTCGTTATCGTCACCGACGACGACATCAATGCCCGGGACTGGAACGATGTGATCTGGGCCATCACCACGCGCATGGACCCCAAGCGCGACACGGTGATGATCGACAACACGCCGATCGACTACCTCGACTTCGCGTCGCCGGTGTCGGGCCTGGGCTCGAAGATGGGCCTGGACGCTACCCACAAATGGCCGGGTGAAACGACCCGCGAGTGGGGCCGGGTGATCGTCAAGGATGAGGCCGTCACGGCACGTGTCGATGCGATTTGGAAAGAATTGGGAATAGATTGATGCGTGTAACCCTGCAACCTTCCGGCGCCGTGCTGGAGCTGGTCCCCGGCGAGCGAATCCTCGAAGGCGCGCGCCGCCTGGGCTACGAATGCCCCCAGGCGTGTCGCAATGGCGTGTGCCACGTGTGCGCCGCACTGCTGGTGGAGGGCCGGGTGCAGCAAGCCGGTGAGGTTCGCGACCATGGCGAGTTCTACACCTGCATCGCCGAGCCGCTGGAAGATTGCATTGTGTTGTGGGATGGCGTGCTGGCGCCGGGAGAGTTGCCGTTGCGCAAGTTGTCGTGCCAATTGAGTGAGTGCGTGGAAGTGGGCGGAGATGTGTGGCGCGTGCGCCTGCGGGCCCCGGCCGGCAAGGCGGTGCGTTACCACGCCGGGCAATACCTGATGATCGAGCGGGAGAATGGCGAGAAGTCGGCATTTTCCCTGGCGTCGGCGCCCCACGCCGGTCGCGAGCTGGAACTGCATGTACTGGCCCGCGAGGACAGCGCGCGCAACTTGCTGGAACAATTGCAGCGCAACCAGATGGCGCGCATCGAGCTGCCCTTTGGCGACACCCACCTGGCCGAGCTGCCGGACGGGCCATTGGTGCTGATCGCCGCCGGGACCGGCATGGCGCAGATGCACAGCCTGATCGAGCATTGCCGCGCGTCCGGCTTCAAGCACCCGGTGCACCTGTACTGGGGCGTGCGGCGCCCGGAAGATTTCTACGAGATCGAGCACTGGGACCAATGGCGGCAACTGCCCAATCTGTTCCTGCACAAGGTGGTCAGCGACCTGTGTGGCTGGGAAGGGCGCTGCGGCCTGCTGCATGAAGCGGTGTGCGAAGACATTGCCGACCTCAAGGTGGTGCATGTCTACGCCAGCGGTTCACCGGCGATGATCTACGGCACGCTGGATGCACTGGTCGATGCCGGCATGGATGCGCACCAGATGCGCGCCGACGTATTCGCCTACGCCCCGCGGCCCTGACGCAACGGAACGGTGGAACGGGGCATGCGCACGCTCAGAAACGTACTCCGGTCGTCACCATCGCCGCATTGAACCCCAGCAGCACCAGTTCCGCCGCCACCGGCCCGTAATGGGTGCCTACCGACGGGATGATCACCGGCGCCACACCGAAACGGTTGAGGGGGATCTTGTCGCGGTATTTGCCGCGATAGCCCTGGATCGCCCCGCCTGTGACCTTCAGGTACACCGCAGAGTCGGCCATCTCATAGCGCTTGCCTGCATAGGCGTAGTAAGAGCGCTGGCTGAACGAGTTGCGAAACGTCGCACCGCCATACACCAATCCTGATGCCTCATTGCGCTCCAGGCCGATCAGGTCCTGGTTGTTGTTGTGGTCTTTGTCCGGCGCGAAGTGCCGGGTATAGACGCTGGTCTGCGCGTACCAGAAGCCTTTGTCATCCTCGGCAGGCGGTGTTTCGCCAGCCAGTGCGGTGGTGGCCTGGGCCAGGAACAGCAGGCCAGGCAGTCGAAATTTCTTCATGGGTGCGACCTCGATAGGCGGTTTGATGGGCGGCTAGGTGGGTCGTGATGTGCGCGCCAGTTTGACGGTTTGGCGTGCTCCCAGGCTGAACCGGGCCTGAAAGTAGCGGGATTGCCCTGTGTAATCCTGACGAAAGGGGCATCGGGCTTATGCATTCGCTTATGCTTTAAAGGTATTTAATTTGTTACATAAATATCTTTAAGCTATATCTCAACGGACTACCGATTTTCTTCCAATAACCATTAACTGACCGCCACCGCCCGCCAGCCGGATCGATCTTGCGAACTCAGAACACTGACGTTCTGATTCTTGATTCAAAGGGGAGCGGTATGGGGAGCTACACGCAACACGCGCTGTACACAGCGATTTTGTCGGCTAATTTGCTGGCCGCTGTGGGCTTCAATCCTGTCCTGGCGGCCGAAGCGCCCGCCACCGATGCACCCAAACTCGACACCGTGATCGTCACCGGCACCCGCGCCCAGGAGCGTACCGCCAGTGCTTCGCTGTCTCCGATCGATGTGATTTCCGGCGATAGCCTGCGCAGCACGGGCTCTGATGAGTTGGGGGCGGTGCTGGCGCGCCTGATTCCGTCGATCAACTTCCCGCGCCCAAGCCTGGTGGATGGCGCCGAGCTGGTGCGCCCCGCGCAGTTGCGCGGCCTGTCGCCCGATCAGGTGCTGGTGCTGGTCAACGGCAAGCGCCGCCACACCAGTGCCTTCGTCAACCTGGGCGGCGCGGTGGGCCGTGGGTCGGCACCGGCGGACCTGAATGCGATCCCGCTGTCGGCGGTGGACCATATCGAAGTGCTGCGTGACGGTGCTTCCGCGCGCTACGGCTCGGATGCGATTGCCGGGGTGATCAACGTGATCCTCAAGCACGCCGACCATGGCGGTTCGATCTCCACCAAATTCGGCGAATACAAGAAGGGCGATGGTATCCAGCGCAATGTCAGCGGCAATACCGGCCTGGCACTGGGCGACAACGGTTTTATCAACCTGTCGGCCGAGGGTGCCGATAACGATTACACCAACCGTGCCGGTAAAGACTTCCGGCCTGGCAGCGTTGGCTCTACCACTTACGGCCAGCAGGTGTTCCGCCAGGGTGAGCCGGCCACCAATGAAGGCAAGTTCCAGTTCAACTCCGAATACGCCTTCAACGATGCGGCTGAGCTCTACACCTTCGGCGGCTACAGCAAGCGGCGCGGCGAGACGGCGGCGTTCTACCGGGCGAGCAATGCGTCCAACAACATCCCGGCGCTCAACCCCAACGGTTACCTGCCGCTGATCAAGGGCAACCTTGAAGACACCTCATTGGTGGTGGGCCTGCGCGGTTTGCTGGCCTACGACTGGCATTACGACCTGTCGGCCAACTATGGCAAGAACCAGTACGCACTCAGCACCGAAACCATCAATACCTCCCTGGGCCTGGCCACGCCGCGCAAATTCGACAACGGCACCCTGAGCAACGACCAGAAGCAAGTCAGCCTGGACCTGTCCCGCGAGTTCGACGTGGGCTGGCTGCCTTACCCGGTGTCCGTGGCGTTTGGCGGTGAATACCTGCACCAGGGTTATGAAATCGAGGCGGGCGAGCCGGCCTCCTACTACCAGACCGGCAGCTCTGGCCTGGGTGGTTTCCGTGATGCCGACGCGGGCACCAGCACGCGCCACAACTGGGCCCAGTACCTGGACCTGGAAACCAACTTCACCGAAAAACTCAGTGCTTCGGCGGCGGTGCGCCACGAGGACTACAGCGATTTTGGCTCGAATGTCAGTGGCTCGCTCTCAGCCCGTTATGACTTCACCCCGCAGGTGGCCGTGCGCGGCAGTGTTTCCAACGGTTTCCGCGCGCCGTCCCTGGCCCAGCAGAACTTCGCCTACACCTCATCGCAGCTGATCGGCAGCACCATCCAGGAAGCCGGCACGTTCCCGGCCAACAGCCAGGTGGCGCGTTTGCTCGGCGCCGAAGACCTCAAGGCCGAGAAGTCGCGCAACTACAGCCTTGGGCTGGTGCTGGAGCCGGCCGATGACCTGACGGTGACGGTGGATGTGTACCGCATCGACATCCGTGACCGTATCAGCCTGTCGTCCAACCTCGGTATAAACGCGGCGACGCGCGCCTATTTGCAGGCCAACGGTGTTGGCAATATCGACTACACCACCGCCCGCTACTTCACTAACGCCACCGACACCAGCACCGACGGCGTCGACCTGGTCGCCAACTATCGTTACCAGTTCGACAGCGGCATCCGCTGGAACAGCACCGTGGGCTACAACTACAACCACACCAAGGTGACGGACGTGAAGGCCAACCCGGCCATCCTCGACAGCCTGGGCGCGAACCTGGTGCGTGTGGACCGCCGCGAGCGCATCGGTTTGCTGGGGGATACCACGCCGCAGCACAAGCTGAGCCTGGGTAACGACTTCACTTACGGCCGTTGGGCCCTGCACAGCAACCTGGTGCGCTATGGTGAATTCACCAGCTACCAGGCGGACAAGGTCAACGACCAGACCTTCAAGGCCGCCTGGGTGCTGGACCTGTCGGCGGACTACAGGCTGAAGAACTGGACCTTCACCCTGGGCGGCGACAACGTCACCGATAAATACCCGGAGAAGGTCAACGCCTTCGCCAGCAGTGGGGGCAACCTGGCCTATAGCACTTTTTCGCCGTACGGTTACAGCGGCGCGTTTTATTACGGTAAAGTTGCTTACAACTGGTAACACACAGGAGGCGCACCGCTTTTCGCCATGACCGCCATTGAATCCGATCTTCTGCAATTGGCTTACCCTCCGCGGCTCGATCTGGGGCCGCAACTCACTCACGAACAGTTAATGAGCTCGATGCAGGCCACCATGGGCCGGCACAAGGGTGGCCCGGTCTGGCTATTTGCGTATGGTTCGCTGATCTGGCGCCCGGAATGTTCGTCGACTGAGCGGGTGCGGGCACGGGTCCACGGTTATCACCGGGGTTTGTACCTGTGGTCCCACGAGCATCGGGGCACGCCGGAGTTGCCGGGCCTGGTCTTTGGCCTGGATCGCGGAGGCTCGTGCAGCGGCTTTGCCTACCGCTTGCCGGAAGATCAACTGGAGGCTTCGCTTTACGCCTTGTGGCAGCGCGAGATGCCTTACCCGTCCTACCGGCCGCACTGGCTCAGTTGCCGCCTTGAAGATGGCAGCCAGGTGCAGGCGTTGGGGTTTGTGTTGGAACGGCACTTGCCCAGCTACGCCGGCAACCTGCCCGATATCGTGCTGAACCATGTGCTGCAAAGCGCTTGCGGGCGTTACGGCACCACTCGCGATTACGTCGAGCAGACCGTCAACGCCCTGCGTAGCCACGCCATGCCAGATAAAAACCTGGAGGCGCGGCTCAAGCGTTGTGCCAAGGATTGCTCAGGCGATTAACGCGCCGAGCTGACGCTGTTGGTGTGCCACAGCGTTGGGATCAGGAACGCGATGGCCAGCAGGCACGCGCCGATCAGCAGCACGAAACCACCGTCCCAGCCAAAATGGTCCACGGTGTAGCCCATGGCCGCACTGGCTGCCACCGAACCGCCCAGGTAGCCGAACAGACCGGTGAAGCCCGCAGCCGTACCGGCGGCTTTCTTCGGTGCCAGTTCCAGCGCCTGCAGGCCGATCAGCATCACCGGGCCGTAGATCAAAAAGCCGATCGAGATCAGCGCGATCATGTCGACCATCGGGTTGCCCGGCGGGTTGAGCCAGTACACCAGGGTCGCCACGGTCACCAGCGCCATGAACACGATGCCGGTCAGGCCACGGTTGCCACGGAAGATCTTGTCCGACATCCAGCCGCACAGCAGCGTGCCCGGAATACCTGCCCATTCGTAGAAGAAGTACGCCCAGGACGATTTATCCACCGTGAAGTGCTTGGCTTCCTTGAGGTAGGTCGGCGCCCAGTCCAGTACGCCGTAGCGCAGCAGGTAGACGAACACGTTGGCGAAGGCGATGTACCAGAGCATTTTGTTGCGCAGCACGTACTTGACGAAGATTTCCTTGGCGCTGAATTCGTCTTCGTGGCTGGCGTCGTAGCCTTCCGGGTAATCATTCTTGTACTGCTCGATCGGCGGCAGGCCCACCGATTGCGGGGTGTCGCGCATGGTGATGAAGGCAAATGCCGCCACCGCCAAGGCCACCGTGGCCGGTACGTAGAACGCCGCATGCCAGTCGTTGAACCAGGCCATGCCCAGCAGGAACAGCGGGCCGATCAGGCCGCCGCCGACGTTGTGCGCCACGTTCCACACCGACACCACGCCGCCGCGTTCTTTCTGCGACCACCAGTGCACCATGGTCCGGCCACTGGGCGGCCAGCCCATGCCCTGGGCCCAGCCGTTGATGAACAGCAAAATGAACATCATGGTCACGCTGGACGTCGCCCAAGGCGCGAAACCGAAAATGAACATCACCCCGGCTGAAACCAGCAGGCCGAAGGGCAGGAAGTAACGCGGGTTGGAGCGGTCGGACACCAGGCCCATGAGGAACTTGGACAGGCCATAGGCGATCGCGATGGCCGACATCGCCAGGCCCAGCTCACCCCGGGTGTAACCCTCGTCGATCAGGTAGGGCATGGCCAGGGAGAAGTTTTTGCGCAGCAGGTAATACCCTGCATAACCGAAGAAAATACCGGCGAAGATCTGCCAGCGCAGCCGTCGGTAGGTACTGTCGATTTTTTCTTCAGGCAGAGACGCCTGGTGTGCGGCAGGACGAAAGAAAGCAAACATTCAAGAGCTCCAAATTTCTTGTTTTGACTGCGGATGCGAATGTTACAGTTTCGTTACCGAAAATAGCATTGCCTCTTATGCGCAAACACAGGAAATGAGAGCAATTGCATGTTCTCTTATGAACATGTCGCTAATAGATAAGTGGTGGTCGCTCAGCGTTTATCAGACCAATGGAGAACAAATGTGGGAGGGGGCTTGCCCCCGATAGCGGTAGGTCAGCCAGCTTATCTGTAGCTGACCCACTGCCATCGGGGGCAAGCCCCCTCCCACATTTGATTGCATTTCAGGTCGGTCAGCGGGTTCGAACGACCACCTTGCCCACCGCCTTGCGTTGGCCCAGGTCATTAATCGCCTGGGCAGCCTGTTCCAGCGGATACACCTGCGACACCAACGGCTTGAGCTTGCCCTCACCGTACCAAGTGAACAGTTGCTGGAAGTTCGCCGCATTGTCCTGGGGCTGGCGCTGGGCAAACGAACCCCAGAACACCCCGACCACCGCCGCACCCTTGAGCAGCGCCAGGTTCACCGGCAGCTCCGGGATGCGCCCGCTGGCAAAACCCACCACCAGCAGGCGGCCGTTCCAGGCAATCGCGCGGATGGCCTGGTCAAACAGGTCGCCGCCCACCGGGTCGTAGATCACATCGGCGCCGTTACCGTCGGTCAGGCGCTTGATTTCATCCTTGAGGCTGGCTTCGTTGTAGTTGATCAGTTCATCGGCGCCGGCGGCCTTGGCCACGGCGAGTTTGTCGGCACTGCTCGCGGCGGCGATCACCCGCGCCCCCATGGCCTTGCCGATTTCCACGGCGGCCAGGCCCACGCCGCCGGAAGCACCGAGCACCAGCAGGGTTTCGCCGGGTTGCAGGTTGGCGCGTTGTTTCAGCGCGTGCATGGAGGTGCCGTAGGTCATGCTGAAGGCGGCGGCGGTGTTGAAGTCCATGGTCGGCGGGATCGGCAGCACGTTGTAGCCTGGCACCGCGACCTGTTCGGCAAAGCTGCCCCAGCCGGTCAGTGCCATGACCCGGTCGCCGACTTTCAGGTGGCTGACCTTTTCCCCGACTTCGCTGACCACCCCCGATGCCTCGCCACCCGGCGAGAACGGGAAGGGCGGCTTGAACTGGTACTTACCCTCGATGATCAGGGTGTCGGGGAAGTTGACCCCGGCGGCATGCACGTCCAGCAGGATTTCGTTCTTCTTGATCGTGGGGCTTGCGACGTCTTCCAGCACCAGGGTTTCGGCGGGGCCGAAGGCTTTGCACAGCACAGCTTTCATCGGGCTATTCCTTTTGGTGTCGTGGCCGATAAGTGTAGGAGGGTAGGCCTGTGGGTCAACGAGCATGCTCGGCCCTGATAAGTCGCCATAAGCTTGTGCTCTGCCTTGCTAGCGTTATGCTACCCGGCAACCGAATGTGAGGAATGAACTGTGAAAGCGTGGATCCTATTGATGCTGGCCCTGACCTTGCCGATGGCAGCCCAGGCCGAAGAAGCCAAAGAAGGCGAGGCGCCGAAGGTCAGCTATATCAGCCTGAGCCCGCCGTTCGTGGGTAACTACGGCCTGGATGGCACAGCCAAGCTCAAAGTGTTCAAGGCCGACATCGCCCTGCGCGTGACCGGCGAAGAAGCCGCCAAAGCGGTCAAGGCCAACGACGCATTGATCCGTAACCAGTTGGTCGCGCTGTTCACCCAGCAGACCAATGAGGCCATGAGCACGGTCGACGGCAAGGAGAAGCTGCGCCAGGAAGCCCTCAAGCAAACCCAGCAAGTGATGAACGACGAGACGGGCAAGCCCATGGTGGAAGACCTGCTGTTCAATAACCTGATCATTCAGTAATCAGCCTGGCTTGCGGTTCAGGAAGCCAGGCTCTTCCTGAACCGCGCCAACGCCACCGCAAAAAACAACAGCCCGATCCCCGCCAGCGCCAGCAAGTCCGGCCACACCACACTCACCCCCGCATCGCGAAACAAAATCGCTGCGCTCAGGCTTACAAAGTGCGTCGACGGCGAGCCCTGCATCACCCACTGCAACCACTCGGGCATGCTGTCCAGCGGCGTGCTGCCGCCTGACAACAGCAGCATCGGGATAATCACCGGGATCGCCAGCAAGCCGAACTGCGGCGTGGAGCGGGCGAGGGTGGCGAGGAAGATCCCCAGTGCCGTACTGGCAAACAGATACAGGGCAGTCACAAACAGGAACAACCCCAGCGACCCGGCCAGCGGCACGCCGAGCAGCCCTTTGACCACCACCTCCAGCGATAGCCAGGTGCACAGCACCACCACCAGCATATTGCTCCAGATTTTCGCCAGCATGATTTCCAGTGCGGTCAGCGGCAGTACCAGCAGGTGGTCGAGGGTGCCGTGCTCGCGCTCACGCAGCAATGCGGTGCCGGTGAGCACGATGGCCAGGATGGTGATGTTGTTGACGATCTGGATCACGGCCAGGAACCAGCCGCCCTCCAGGTTGGTGTTGAACAGTGCTCGGGTCGTGAGCAGCGCGGGCGCCTGGCGGGTGGCGTCGGTTTGCCCGCTGTAGCTGAGCAATTCGCGCTGGAAGATCCGCCCGATATAGCCCGCGCCCATGAACGCCTGGCTCATCGCCGTGGCGTCGACGTTCACCTGCACGCCAGGCTGGCGACCGGCCAACAGGTCGGCCTGAAAGTTGGCCGGTACGTTGATCACGAAGGTGTACTGGCCGCTGTCCATCACCTTGTCCAGCTGGTCATAGGCCAACGGTGCCGGTGGTTGGAATTCGGGCGGTTGCAGCGCCTCGGCCATCTGCCGGGAGAGCGCGCTGTGGTCTTCATCGACAAACGCCACGCTGGCGTTGTGCACGCCGATCACCGAGCCGGCGGCGGGCATGTAGATGGCGACGGTGAAGGCGTAGAACAGAAACAGCAGCAAGACGCTGTCGTGACGCAGGCTGGTGAGTTCCTTGATGCCCAGCCGGAAGATGTGTGCGAGCTTGTGCATCAGGCCTCCTGCTTCTTGAGCATGACCAGGCTCAACCCGGTGAACCCGATAAAGAAGCCGAACAGCGCCAGGCATTGCGGCCACAACTGGCGCAGATCCAGGGCCTTGGTGAAGGTGCCCACGGCAATATCCAAAAAGTGCCCGGCCGGAAATAGTGCGCCCATCAAGGCGGCGGCGCCCTCCAGGGACGAGCGCGGCACGATCAGCCCGGAAAACTGGATGGTTGGCAGGCTGGTGATGATCATGGTGCCGAGGATCGCCGCGATCTGGGTGCGGGTGAACGCGGAAATCAGCAGGCCCATGCTGGTGGTGGCCAGCACATACAGCAGCCCGCCAAACGCCAGCGTCAGGCCGCTGCCCTTGAACGGCACGCCGAACAGCCAGCGATTCATCGCCACCAGCAGCGCCAGGTTGACCAGGCTCACGGCCAGGTAAGGCGCCTGTTTACCGAGCAGGAATTCCAGGCGCGTCAGGGGGGTGGCGTAGAAGTTGGTGATCGAACCCAGTTCTTTCTCGCGCACGATGCCCAGGGCGGTGAGCATCGCCGGGATAAACGCCAGGATCAGTGCCATCACGCCGGGGCCGATGGCATTCACGCTGACCACGTCCTGGTTATAGCGAAAACGGGTTTCCAGTTTGGCGGCTGCCTGGGTGCTGCGCGGCAGGCTGCTCAGTTCGGCCAGTTGCTGCAGGTTGCCTTGGTGCACCGCCTCCACATAGTTGCGGCTGGTTTCCGCACGAAACGGCATGCCGCCATCGAGCCACGCGGCCACGGTGGGTTGGCGCCCGGCATAGAGATCGCGACCAAAGCCGGGCGGGATCTCCAGGGCCAGTTTGATTTCCGAGCGTTGCAGGCGTCGGTGCAATTCGGGGGCGTCCTGGATCGGCGCCTGCTCGGCGAAGTAGCGCGAGCTGCGGAAGGCTTCCAGATAGGCGCGGCTTTGTGGCGTCTGGTCCTGGTCGTAGACGGCGAAGGCGAGGTTTTCCACATCCAGGGAAATGCCGTAGCCGAAGATCACCATCATGAACATCGCACCGAGCAGGGCAAAGGCCATGCGTACTTTGTCGCGTAGCAGTTCCTTGCCTTCGCGGCTGGCCACGGCCAGCAGGCGAGACAGGCTGAAACCACGCTTGCTGAGGGGCGGCGCATGGGTTTCGCTGACGGTTTTGGCCGACGTGGCAGGTTCGGCATCGCCCTGGGCTTGCTCAAGGCAGGTGACGAACGCGGCTTCCAGGGTGTCGCCGTTGAATTGCCGTTGCAGTGCGTCCGGTGTATCGCAGGCGAGTACCTTACCGGCATGCATCAAGGAGATGCGGTCGCAGCGCTGGGCTTCATTCATGAAGTGGGTAGACAGGAAGATCGTCACCCCTTGTTCGCGGGACAACTCGATCAACAGTCGCCAGAAATCATCCCGGGCCGCCGGGTCGACGCCCGAGGTGGGCTCATCGAGGATCAATACTTCCGGGCGATGCAGCACCGCCACGGCCAATGACAAGCGTTGGCGCAGGCCGAGGGGCAGTTCCCCGGAGGGCTGCTCGGCCACTTCACCGAGGTCGAAACGCTGGATCAGCTCATCGATGCGCGGGCCGCTGTCGGCCTTGGGCAAATCGAACAGTTGCGCGTGCAACACCAGGTTCTGGCGCACGCTCAGCTCGCCATACAGCGAGAAGCTTTGCGACATGAACCCTACGCGCTTGCGGGTGGCCAGGTCCTTGGCGTTCACCGGGTTGCCCAGCAGCGTGGCGCTGCCTTCGGTGGCCGGCATCAGCCCGGTGAGGACTTTCATCGTGGTGGTCTTGCCACAGCCGTTGGAGCCGAGGAAGCCGAAGATCTCGCCACGGCCGATGGCAAAGCTGACCTTGTTCACCGCCGTGAAGTCGCCGAAGCGCAGGGTCAGGTCGTGGGCTTCGATGGCGATATCGGTGTTGGCGTTTTCCCTTGGCGGGATCACCAGGGGTTGGTTGTCGTGGGCGCTGTCGCCCTGGAAGTGGGTGAAGGCCTCATCCAGTTTGCCGCTGGGGGTCGCTGCCGCCAGTTCGCTGCTGAGCCCGTCGGCGATCAGTTGGCCACGGTCGAGCATCAGGCAATGTTCGAATTGCTCGGCTTCTTCCATGTAGGCGGTGGCTACCAGCAGCGTCAGTTGCGGGCGCTCGCTGCGGACGGTCTCGACCAGTTCCCAGAAGCGCCGCCGCGACAGCGGGTCGACACCGGTGGTGGGTTCGTCGAGGATCAACAGGTCCGGATCGTGGATCAGCGCGCAGCACAGGCCGAGCTTCTGCTTCATGCCACCGGAGAGCTTGCCGGCCGGGCGCTCGGCGAAGCGCGCGAGGTCGGTGGCCAACAGCAGGTTGTGCATGCGCTGGTCGCAGTCGGCGTTGGACAGGCCGAACAGCGTGGCGAAGAAGCGGATGTTTTCGCTGATGGACAGTTCGGGGTACAGGTTGCCGCCCAGGCCCTGGGGCATGAAGGCGATGCGCGGGTACAGGCTGTTGCGGTGGCGGCGGTCGGCGATGGAGCCGCCGAGCACCTCCAGTTGGCCGTCCTGGAGCTTTTTAACCCCGGCGATCAACCCCAACAGGCTCGATTTGCCCGCCCCATCCGGGCCGATCAGTCCGCAGCGGGTGCCGGTGGGCAGGCTGAAGGCGATGTCGATCAAGGCCTGCTGCTTGCCGTAACGGTGGTTGATGGCGGTGGCGTGCAGCGCCAGGCCGGTCATTGCAGGTTGGCCGGCCAGTCGATGTCAGCCATGCGCACGTAGCCGGCGCCGGGCATCCCCGGTTTGGCCTGGGGCACGGCGCTGGGCTGGGTCAGGCGCAGCTTGACGCGAAACACCAGCTTCTGGCGTTCGTCGCGGGTTTCGACTTCCTTGGGGGTGAACTGCGACTTGGCGGCAACAAAACTGATTTTCGCCGGCAGCGGTTGCTGGGGCAGGGCATCGAGGAGGATGCGTGCGTCACTGCCCACCGTCAGGCGCCCGGTGACGGAGGCGGGCAGATAGAGGTTCATGTACTGATCCTCGGGGTCGATCAACAACAGCACGCGCCCGCCTGCACCGAGGACCTCGCCGGGCTCGGCCAGGCGCAGTTGGATAATGCCGTCGATGGGCGCGCGCAGGCTGCTGTCATCGATTTCGCTGGTCAACTGGGCGACCTGGGCCTGGGCGGCACCGATGGCGGCCTTGACCGAATTGACCTGGGCTTGCGCGGCGATCACGGCGGCGTTGCCGGTGTTCTGGCGGGCCTGCTGCTGGTCGATCAACTGGCTGCTGGCAAAGCCGCGCTTGTACAGTTCCTGGGTACGCTTGAGTTCCTGGTTGGCCAGCAGTTGCTCGCTTTGGCGCAGTTGCACATTGGCCTCGGCGGCGGCGAAGTTTTCCCTGGCGCGCAGCACTTCGGCTTCGGCCTGGGCGCGCTGGGCTTCCAGGGTGCGGGTGTCCATGCGCGCCAGCAACTGGCCCTTGAGCACCTTGTCACCTTCATCCACCCGCACCTCGGCCAGGCGGCCGGGGATCTTGGCGGCGATCTGCACTTCGGTGGATTCCAGGCGGCCGTTGCCCATGCCCAAGCCTTCGGGCAGGCGATCCTGGGTGGACTTCCAGTAACCGAAGCCGCCGGCGGCGAGCAACAAGGCAATCAACAAAGCGGCAAACAGGTGGGAGGAGCGGGGCGTGATCGACATGGGTGCATCCTGCGGCGTTAGCGTCCTAGTTTGACCGAGGCAGCCCGAGGGGCGTTGATGCCGGTCAAATGAAGCGCAAGCCTAACCCGGTTCAGGTGCAGATGCATGCGCCGGGAGCGTGACCGCAGGGTTCTGGTCAGCGCAGTGCCAGCACCGCCGCCCATTGCTCTGCCGTGACCGGCATCACGGACAAGCGACTGCCTTTTTGTACCAGGGGCAATTCGGCGAGGGCGGTTTGCTGTTTCAGGTAGCCCAGGCCCAGCACCTTGGGAAAGGTCTGGACGTGCGCGACATTGATCGCGCTCCACGGGTTTTTCTCCGGGGTGGCCTTGGCGTCGAAGTAATGGCTGTCCGGTTCCAGCGCGGTAGGGTCCGGATAGGCGGCCGCGATGATCTTGCCGATGCCGGCAATGCCGGGCTCGGGGCAACTGGAGTGGTAGAAGAAAAATTGGTCACCCACCGCCATGGCGCGCAGGAAGTTGCGTGCCTGGTAGTTGCGTACCCCGTCCCAGCGCGCTTCGCCCAGCGTTTCCAGGCCGTTGATGGAGAGTTCGTCGGGCTCGGATTTCATCAGCCAGTAGGCCATTTTTGCGCTCCTGAAAAAGCAGTGGGCAAGTTGTCAGGCAATTTGATGACAAACCGACAGTCGGTTGGCGTCAAGGTTTGCGTGTTGGTTCACGTTATCGCAGAATGCCGGGATTTTAAGCTTGACGCAGCTGCAACGGACTACTTTGGAACGTTGTTGTCATCGTGTACGAGATGCCTGAAGGGGGGCAATCGATGCAACGTAAACCGGATTTACTATGGATATTGGTGATTTTGTTTGGTCTGGGCGTCGTGACCACCGGGTATGCGCAAAGCTTGTGGTCGAACAAGACCGATGCGCCAGTTGAACTGACTCAGCAGCAGCCGCAACCCTTCAAGCGCTGACCCTTCTTCAAGGCGCCGTAGCTTCCTGCGGCGTTTCTGCGACATACCACTGCCTGTCGGTAACGGTGCCAGCCAACGGCACATCCCAGCTGGCCTGTGCCAATCGATCGACCTTCTGACATTCATGGGCCAGGCCCAACAGCGCCGGCTTGCGCCAGCTTTTGCGGCGTGCCAGATAGGCGAGGCTGCGGTCGTAGAAACCGCCGCCCATGCCCAGGCGGCCACCGGTATCATCGAACCCCACCAACGGCAGCAACACCAGATCCAGCGCCCATACCTTGCGCTGGCGCCTGGCATTGACCCGTGGCTCCAGAATGCGAAAGCGATTGGGCAGCAGCGTTTCCCCAGGCTTCACGCGCTGGAACACCATCTTGGTCCGTGGCCAGGCGCTGAGCACCGGCAGGTAAGTGGCCTTGCCCCGGCGCTGTGCCGCACGCAGCAGCAGGCGCGGATCGATTTCACCGTCCGTCGGTAGATACAGGGAAATATGTTTGGCCCGGCGAAACAGCGGGTGCTGTGCCAGTTGCCGATACAGGCCATGGGCGGCCTGGCGCTGCTCGCTGGGCGTGAGGGCGCGGCGGGCTTTGCGCAACATGCGTCGAAGGTGCGGACGGGAAAGCGGCGCAGGTTCGTTCATGGTTTTTCGGCTCATAAAACAATGCCAGTCCGGGGACTGGCATTGAGTTCTGGAATTCAGGCTCCCCGACAGAGCCGCTGTCGACTCAGCCCTTGAACCCGAAAGTTCAAGGTGGAAGAAGCAGTAGGCTTTAAGGCTTTCCGTCTAGCGGACATGCACACCAGCCCAACGTGCAACTTCCAGGGTAGTGCGAATCGGCTCCGGGACATCGCCGACTGGCAAGCACGCCAGGGAGTGGGGCGAGTATACCTTAAACAGTCGCGGCAATCAGCCCTTGGGTTGCTCTGTGTCGCTGGAAAGCACCAGGTCGACGCGTTCGAGCAGGTCGCGCACCTGCTCGCGCGTCGAGCCGCTGGCCTGTACGTCAGGGCGCTCCTGCTTATGCAGCAGGTCGTGGGTAATGTTCAGGGCGGCCATTACGGCGATGCGGTCGGCACCGATGACTTTGCCGCTGCTGCGGATTTCACGCATCTTGCCGTCCAGGTAGCGGGCGGCGCTCACCAGGTTGTTGCGCTCTTCCTGGGGGCAGATGATCGAATATTCTTTGTCGAGGATCTGCACGGTGACGCTATTGCTTGAACTCATGAGTCTTGCTCCAGGGCCTTCAGGCGCGAAATCATCGATTCGACCTTACGCCGGGCGATTTCGTTTTTTTCAATGAGGTGAGCGCGTTCCTCGCGCCAGGTCTTTTCCTGAGCTAATAGGAGTCCGTTTTGACTCTTAAGTTGCTCGACCCGAGTAATTAGCAATTCGAGTCTGGCCATCAGCGCTTGCAGGTCGGTGTCTTCCATTGGGTTCCACTGGATTTGTCTGATGAATGGCAACTGCAGGATAAACGATCTGACGCCCTCGATAGTCTTGGTACGTCTGCCGGTGCTAGGATACAGCGCTCCATTCTAGACATTGCGCCGTCTGGCGCCTAGCTCACCATGCCCATTCAGAACTCCCCGTACGATGCTTTTTCCAAACTGCTGAGCACCAGCGGCCATCCTTGCTCGCCCGCCGAGCTGCATGGCGTGCTGCTCGGCCGCAGTTGCACCGGTGTTGGCTTTGATGCCGACAACTGGCTGGCCGATGTGGCCGAGCTGCTGGAAACCGAACCGACCGACAACGTGCGCAACGCGCTGATCGGCCTGCAAGAGATGGTCAAGGGCGAACTGACCGGTGATGACGTCACCGTGGTCCTGCTGCTGCCGACCGACGATGCACCGCTCCCCGAACGCGCCGCCGCACTGGGCCAATGGTGCCAGGGCTTCCTCCACGGTTTCGGCGTGAACGCCGGCGGCCTGGAACTGAGCACCGACGCCAAGGAAGTGCTGCAGGACCTGGCGGCCATCTCCCAGGTGCAAGATGCCCTGGAAGAGTCCGAAGACGGCGAAGGCGACTACATGGAAGTCATGGAATACCTGCGCGTCGCGCCATTGCTGCTGTTCACCGAGATCAGGAAGTCCGCTGAGCCTGCTGCACCCAAGCCTTCGCTGCACTAAGAAAAGGAAGCCCATCTGCCCATGATCCATATCCCCAAAGCGGAATACACCCGGCGTCGCAAGGCGCTCATGGCGCAGATGGAACCCAACAGCATCGCGATCCTGCCGGCTGCCGCCGTGGCGATCCGCAATCGCGATGTGGAGCACGTCTATCGCCAGGACAGCGACTTCCAGTACCTGAGCGGCTTCCCCGAGCCGGAAGCGGTGATCGTGCTGATGCCCGGTCGCCAGCATGGCGAGTACGTGCTGTTCTGCCGCGAACGCAATGCCGAGCGCGAATTGTGGGACGGCCTGCGTGCCGGTACCGAAGGCGCCATCCGTGACTTTGGCGCCGACGATGCCTTCCCCATCACCGATATCGACGACATCCTGCCCGGCCTGATCGAAGGCCGCGACCGGGTGTATTCGGCCATGGGCAGCAACGCCGAATTCGATCGGCACCTGATGGAGTGGATCAACGTCATCCGCTCCAAAGCGCACCTTGGCGCCCAGCCACCGAACGAGTTTGTTGCCCTGGATCATCTGCTCCACGACATGCGCCTGTATAAATCGGCGGCAGAAGTGAAGGTGATGCGCGAGGCCGCGCGAATTTCCTGCGCGGCCCATGTGAAGGCCATGCAGGCCAGCCGCGCCGGCTTGCATGAGTTCAGCCTGGAAGCCGAACTGGATTACGAATTCCGCAAGGGCGGCGCGAAGATGCCGGCCTATGGCTCCATCGTCGCCACCGGGCGCAACAGCTGCATCCTGCATTACCAGCAGAATGACGCCGTGCTCAAGGACGGTGACCTGGTGCTGATCGATGCCGGTTGCGAAATCGATTGCTACGCCAGCGACATCACGCGCACCTGGCCGGTCAATGGCAAATTTTCGCCGGAACAGAAGGCGATCTATGAAATCGTGCTGGCTTCCCAGGAAGCCGCCTTTGCCGAGATCGCGCCGAACAAACATTGGAACCAGGCCCACGAGGCGACGGTGCAGGTCATCACTGCCGGACTGGTGAAGCTGGGGTTGCTGAAGGGCGACGTCGACGAGCTGATCGCCAGTGAAGCCTACAAACCCTTCTATATGCACCGCGCCGGCCATTGGCTGGGGATGGATGTGCATGATGTGGGCGAGTACAAGGTGGGCGGCGAATGGCGTGTGCTGGAAGTTGGCATGGCGCTGACGGTGGAACCGGGCATTTATATCTCGCCGGATAACCAGACCGTCGCGAAAAAATGGCGTGGCATTGGTGTACGTATCGAGGACGACGTGGTGGTGACCAAGCAAGGCTGTGAAATCCTGACCGGCGGCGCCCCCAAGAGCGTCGTTGAAATCGAAGCCCTAATGGCGGCCGCCCGATGAGCCGGGTCAACCTGGCGATTATCGGTGGCGGCCTGGTGGGTGCGAGCCTGGCGCTGGCGTTGCAGGCCGGTGCCAAGGCGCGTGGCTGGAAGATCGTGCTGATCGAACCCTTCGCGCCCGGCGACAGCTACCAGCCGAGCTACGACGCGCGGTCTTCGGCGCTGTCCTACGGCGCCCGGCAGATTTATCAGCGCCTGGGCCTGTGGCAGCAGATCTCGCGCCGCGCCGAGCCGATCAAGCAGATCCATGTGTCGGACCGCGGACGCTTCTCCACCGCGCGACTGTCCGCCATGGAGGAGGGCGTGCCGGCCCTCGGTTACGTGGTGGAAAACGCCTGGCTCGGCCAATGCCTGTGGCAAGGCCTGGACAAGGACGTGGTGAGTTGGCGCTGCCCGGCGGAAGTCACACGCCTGGAGCCGCTGCCCGATGGCTACCGCCTGACCCTCAACGATGAAACCGTGCTGGAATGCGACCTCGCGGTGCTCGCCGACGGCGGCCGCTCCGGCCTGCGCGAGCAATTGGGCATTGGCGTGAGAACCCGCCCGTACAACCAGAGCGCACTGATCGCCAACATCACCCCGAGCGAAGCCCACAACGGCGAAGCGTTCGAGCGTTTCACCGATGAAGGCCCGATGGCCCTGCTGCCGCTGCCGGACAACCGTTGCGCACTGGTATGGACCCGTATCGGCATGGACGCACAGCGCCTGGCAAATCTCGATGAACGCAGCTTCCTGAGCGAGTTGCAGGGCGTGTTCGGCTACCGCCTGGGCACCCTCAAGCAAGTCGGCGCCCGTCATCTGTATCCGTTGACCCTGGTGGAAGCCGAAGAGCAAGTGCGCTCGCACCTGGCGATCCTCGGCAATGCCGCCCACAGCCTGCACCCGATTGCCGGGCAGGGGTTCAACCTGTCCCTGCGTGATGCGCACGCCTTGGCCGAGGCCCTGTTGGCCGGGCCGGCGGTGCCGGGCGACCTGGCGACGTTGCAGGCTTATCGCGAGCGTCAGCGCATGGATCAGAAGTTGACCGTGGGTTTCTCCGACCAGGTCACGCGGCTGTTTGGCAGCGCGCAACCGCTGGTCGCCCTGGGCCGCAATATGGGCCTGCTGGGCCTGGACCTGCTGCCACCGGCCAAGCGTTGGTTCGCCCGTCAGGCCATGGGCCTGGGGACGCGTCCCGATGCGTGAGACTCATCAATCCTTTTACGTGCGGTGCAAGCCGCCAGCGAGACAGGCTTAAAGCATGGACATGCGCGCAGATGTGCTGATTGTCGGGGCCGGAATGGTCGGAAGCGCCCTGGCGATGGCATTGCAAGGCAGCGGCCTGCAAGTGCTGCTGCTCGACGGCAGCCCGCTGAGCGTCAAGCCGTTCGACCGCGCGGCGGCCTTCGAACCCCGTGTGAGTGCCTTGTCGGCGGCCAGCCAGCGCATCCTCGAGCGCCTCGGTGTGTGGGATGGCATCGTTGAACGACGCGCCAGCCCGTACGGCGAGATGCAGGTGTGGGACGGCAGCGGCACCGGGCAGATCCACTTTTCGGCGGCCAGTGTGCATGCCGAAGTGCTTGGGCATATCGTCGAGAACCGCGTGGTCCAGGATGCCTTGCTCGAACGTCTGCACGACTGCGACCTGGGCCTGCTGGCGAATGCGCGCCTGGAGCAGATGCGCCGTTCCGGCGATGACTGGTTGCTGACCCTGGCCGATGGCCGGAAATTGCGCGCGCCGTTGGTGGTGGCCGCCGATGGCGCCAACTCCGCCGTGCGCCGCCTGACCGGCACCGCGACCCGTGAATGGGACTACCTGCATAACGCCATCGTTACCAGCGTGCGCAGCAGCCAGCCGCACCAGCGCACGGCCTGGCAACGCTTTACCGACACCGGCCCGCTGGCGTTTTTGCCGCTGGAACGGGACGGGCAGGAAGATTGGTGCTCGATCGTCTGGTCGACTACGCCGGCCGAATCCGAACGCCTGATGGCGCTGGATGATGAAAGCTTCTGCCGTGAACTGGAGCGCGCCTTTGAAGGGTGCCTCGGTAGCGTGGTCAGCGCCGATCCGCGTGTGTGCGTACCCTTGCGTCAGCGCCACGCCAAACGCTATGTGGCCGAGGGCCTGGCATTGATCGGCGACGCCGCCCATGTCATCCACCCATTGGCCGGGCAGGGCGTCAACCTGGGTTTCCTCGATGCGGCGGTGCTGGCCGAAGTGTTGTTGTCGGCCACCGAACGCGGTGAACGTTTGGCCGATGTGAAGGTGCTCAGCCGTTACGAGCGCCGACGAATGCCCCATAACCTGGCCCTGATGGCGGCGATGGAAGGCTTTGAGCGCCTGTTCCAGGCCGATCAACTGCCGCTGCGCTGGTTGCGTAATGCCGGGTTGAAGATGGTCGACCAGATGCCCGAGGCCAAGGCCGTGTTTGTGCGCCAGGCCCTCGGGTTGAGCGGGGATCTGCCGGACCTGGCCAAGCCCTGACAGGTTTGTGCAACATTTGGTAACGGCTCCGCCGAGCGGTACCAAATGTGAGTCCCTATCATTTGCGCTTATTTTGCAAATGAGAGACCGCACCCATGTTGGCACCCAAGCGCCTCCTGACTGCCCTGGCATTCACCCTGATCGGCAGCACCTCCGTGCAGGCAGCCGACGAAGTGGTGGTCTACTCCTCGCGTATCGACGAGCTGATCAAACCGGTGTTCGACGCCTACACCCAAAAGACCGGTGTCCAGGTGAAGTTCATCACCGACAAGGAAGCGCCGCTGATGCAGCGCATCAAGGCCGAGGGCGAAAACGCCACCGCCGACCTGCTGCTCACCGTGGATGCCGGCAACCTCTGGCAGGCCGAGCAAATGGGCATTCTGCAACCGTTCACCTCCCCGGTAATCGACAAGAACATTCCCCTGCAATACCGCTCTTCGGCGCATGCCTGGACCGGTTTGAGCCTGCGCGCGCGGACCATCGCGTACTCCACCGACCGGGTCAAACCGGGTGACCTGACCACCTACGAAGCCCTGGCCGACAAACAGTGGGAAGGCCGCCTGTGCCTGCGCACGGCGAAAAAGGTCTACAACCAGTCGCTGACGGCCACCCTGATCGAAACCCACGGCGCGGCCAAGACCGAAGAAATCGTCAAGGGCTGGGTGAATAACCTGTCTACCGACGTATTCTCGGATGACATTGCGGTGCTGGAGGCGATCAACGCCGGGCAATGCGACGTGGGTATCGTCAATACCTACTACTACGGCCGTCTGCACAAGCAGAAGCCGGACCTGGCGGTGAAGCTGTTCTGGCCGAACCAGGGCGACCGTGGCGTGCATGTGAACCTGTCGGGCATCGGCTTGACCAAACACGCGCCACACCCGGAAGCCGCCAAGGCATTGGTGGAGTGGATGACCACGCCTGAGGCGCAGAAGATCTTTGCCGACGTGAACCAGGAATTCCCGGCCAACCCGGCGGTACCGCCGTCGGCTGAAGTGGCGACCTGGGGCAAGTTCGTGGCGGATACATTGCCGGTGGAAGTGGCGGGCAAGCGCCAGGCTGAAGCCATTCGCCTGATGGATCGGGCGGGCTGGAACTAAGTACAATTTGTAGGACGCCGCAGATCCAAATGTGGAGGGGGGCTTGCCCTCGATGTCGGAGTGTCAGTCTACTCATCGTTGACTGATCCACCGCCATCGGGGGCAAGCCCCTCCCACATTGGATTGTGGTGATTTGAAGATTTCATTATTGAGAACCCACCCTTGGCCCACCCCGCCCAACGCCGCTGGTACCTGCCGGTCTTCAGCGTCGCCGCCCTGGTGCTGCTGCCGCTGAGCGTGCTGTTGCTGTCCTGGCAAAGCATCGACGCGCAAATCTGGTCCCACCTGTGGGAAACCCAGATGCCCCGCCTGCTGGGTAACACCCTGACCCTGGTGCTGGGCGTCGGCGTCGGTGTAACCCTGTTGGGCGTCAGCCTCGCCTGGATCACCAGCCTCTGCGAATTCCCCGGCCGGCGTTGGCTCGACTGGGCGTTGATGCTGCCCTTTGCCATTCCCGCCTATGTGCTGGCCTTCGTGTTTGTGGGCCTGCTGGATTTTTCAGGCCCCGTGCAGACCCTGCTGCGCGAGTGGTTCGGCACCGGCTTGCGCCTGCCGCGGGTGCGCTCCACCAGCGGTGTGATCATCGTGCTGGTGCTGGTGTTCTATCCCTACGTGTACCTGTTGGCGCGCAGCGCATTCCTCGCCCAGGGCAAGGGCCTGATGGAGGCGGCGCGGGTGCTGGGACAGTCGCCCTTGCGGGCATTCTGGCATGTGGCCCTGCCCATGGCGCGGCCGGCGATAGGAGCCGGGGTGGCGTTGGCACTGATGGAGACACTGGCGGATTTCGGTGCGGTGTCTGTGTTCAACTTCGATACGTTCACGACCGCGATCTACAAGACCTGGTACGGCTTTTTCAGCCTGTCCAGCGCGGCCCAACTGGCCAGCCTGTTGCTGTTGGTGGTGATGCTGGTGCTGTATGGCGAACGGCGTGCCCGGGGCGCCAGTCGATCCAGCAATGAACGGCCACGGGGCAAGGCGCTGTACCACTTGCGCGGGTTCAAGGCGGCGGCTGCCAGTGCCTGGTGTGGATTGGTGTTTGCCTGTGCCTTTGTCATCCCGATGCTGCAATTGGTCGCCTGGTTCTGGCAGCGCGGCCGGTTCGACCTGGATGAGCGCTATTCGGGCCTGATCGTCCATACCCTCTACCTGGGTGGTATCGCGGCGCTGATCACGGTCAGCGTGGCGCTGGTACTGGCCTTCGCCAACCGCCTGGCGCCGACCCGGGCGATTCGCTCCGGTATCAGCCTGGCCAATGTCGGCTATGCCTTGCCGGGCTCGGTGCTGGCGGTGTCGATCATGCTGGCGTTCAGTTACCTGGACCGTGAGCTGGTGGTGCCGCTGTCCGGCTGGCTCGGCGGGGCGGGCAAGCCATTGTTGCTGGGCAGTCTGTCGGCGCTGGTGCTGGCGTATCTGGTGCGCTTTCTGGCCGTGGCCTACGGGCCGCTGGAAAACAGCCTGGCGCGCATCCGGCCTTCGTTGCCGGAAGCTGCCCGCAGTTTGGGCGTGAGTGGGCCGCGACTGTTTTGCAAAGTGTATCTGCCGCTGTTGCTGCCCGGCACCCTGAGTGCAGCACTGCTGGTGTTCGTCGACGTGCTCAAGGAAATGCCCGCAACCCTGCTGATGCGCCCGTTCGGCTGGGACACCCTGGCGGTGCGGATCTTTGAAATGACCAGCGAAGGCGAGTGGGCGCGGGCTTCTCTGCCGGCCTTGACGCTGGTGCTGGTGGGGCTGCTGCCGGTCATCGGGCTGATCCGACGCTCCGCCCGACCAATCGGTTAGGTGCCAGTCCTACGGCTTGCGGCTACAATGCGCGGCATTCGGTGCGGTCCGTCCTTCGGATCGAGTCGCTGTACGTGGCTGCAGGCCTTGTCATTCAAGGTGTCCGGCACGGGCAACGGCGCTGCGCACCTTCGCCAAGCCCGGAAGGAGAAACCCATGGGACAGCGTACGCCTCTGTATGACCTGCATCTCGCCCTCGGCGCGAAAATGGTCGATTTTGGCGGTTGGGATATGCCTTTGCACTACGGCTCGCAAGTTGAGGAGCACCATCAGGTGCGGCGCGACTGCGGGGTGTTCGATGTATCTCATATGACCGTGATCGATATCACCGGCCCCCAGGCCAAGGAATGGCTCCAGCACCTGCTGGCCAATGATGTCGAGCGTTTGCATGGCTGTGGCCGTGCGTTGTACAGCGCCATGCTCAATGAGCAGGGTGGCGTGGTGGACGACATGATTGTCTATCGCACCGAGACCGGATACCGGCTGGTGGTCAACGCCGCCACCCGAGACCAGGACATGGCCTGGATCCAGGCGCAACTTGGCAGCTATCAGGTGCACCTGCATGAGCGGCCCGAGTTGGCCATGCTCGCCATTCAAGGTCCCCATGCCCGGCAGAAGATTGCCGAGCTGGTCACCCAGTCTCGCGGTACCCTGATCCACCAGCTCAAGCCCTTTGAAGGGCATGCCGACGGCGATTGGTTTATCGCCCGCACGGGTTACACCGGCGAAGACGGCCTGGAAATTGTCCTGCCTGCCGATCAGGCGCCGGGGTTTTTCAACGATCTGGTCGGTGCGGGGATTTCCCCCATAGGCCTCGGCGCGCGGGACACCCTGCGGCTGGAAGCCGGCATGAACCTGTACGGCCAGGACATCCATCAGAACGTTTCGCCCCTGGCGGCCAACATGGCCTGGAGCATCGCCTGGGAACCTGCCGAGCGCAACTTCATCGGGCGTGCGGCGCTGGAAGCCGAGTTGGCGGCCGGTGTGCAGTTCAAACTGGTCGGGCTGGTACTGGAAGAACGTGGGGTTTTACGCGCTCACCAGGTGGTTCGCATCGCCAATGTTGGCGAAGGGGAGATCACCAGTGGTAGTTTCTCTCCTACGCTGAGCAAATCCATTGCCCTGGCGCGTGTACCGACGGCGACTGCCGATCGGGCCGAAGTGGAAATCCGCGGCAAGTGGTACCCGGTTCGAGTGGTCAAACCGACCTTCGTGCGCCATGGCAAAACCTTGATCTAACTATTTCCGGCAGGCCAATGGCTGCTGACATTTCTTCTTGAGGACACAGACTATGAGCGATATCCCTGCCGACCTGCGTTTTGCCGAAAGTCACGAATGGGCCCGTCTGGAAGCTGACGGTACGGTGACCGTCGGGATCTCCGATCATGCTCAGGAAGCTTTGGGTGATGTGGTGTTTGTTGAGTTGGCCGAAGTCGGCGCTACGTTTGAAGCCGAAGGCCAGGCAGGTGTGGTTGAGTCGGTGAAGGCTGCTTCGGATATCTACGCCCCGGTTGCCGGTGAAGTGATTGCCGTCAACGAAGAGCTGGGTGGCAGCCCTGAGCTGCTGAACTCCGACCCTTACGGCGCGTGGATCTTCAAGCTCAAGCCAAGCAACCCGGCTGATCTGGAAAAGCTGCTGGATGCGGCTGGCTACAAGGCGGTCATCGGCGAGTAAACGCTAGACCCCTGTGGGAGGGGCCTTGCTCCCTCCCACATTCAACCGTGCAGGGCCACGAGTGTTCAGTCCGCCTTCAGGACCGCCTTTACCGCCGCCACCGACCGCTCCACATCTGCCTCTGTCATCGCCGTGAACATCGGCAACGACACGATCAAACGTCCAACCTTTTCCGCTACCGGGAACATACCTTCCTTGAACCCCTGTGCCCGATACAGGCTCAGCAGGTGAATCGGCGGGTAGTGATAGCCAATGCCAACACCCTGTGCCTGCATTTTCTCCATGAAGGTGGCGCGGGCGGGCAGCCCGTCTTGGCGCTCCGGCAGCACCAACTGGAACAGGTGCCAGTTGCTGTTTTCGAAGTCGGCCGGCGGCAGTTGCGCGCCGTACTTTTCTTCGAAATCACTGCCGAAACATTTGAAGTAGTGCCGGGCCAGATGCTGGCGATGGGCGGTGATCTTCTCGATGTGGGCAAACTGCCCCAGGCCGATGGCTGCAGCGATGTCGGTCATGTTGAACTTGCCGCCCAGTACATCCACGTCCAGGCCGTCGAAGCCGGTGCGGGTGACGCCCTGCAGGCGGTATTTTTCCGCCAGGCGGGCTTCTTCGGCATTGTTCAACACCAGGCAACCGCCCTCGGAAGAGGTGATGTTCTTGTTGGCCTGGAAGCTGAACGATACAAAGTCCCCGGTGGAACCGATGCGTTCGCCATCCCAACTGGAGCCCAGGGCCTGGGCGGCGTCTTCGACGATGCGCAGGTTGTACTTGTTGGCCAGTGCGTACAGCATCGGCATGTCCAGGGGCAGGCCGGCCAGGTACACCGGGATGATCGCCTTGGTGCGCGGGGTGATTGCGGCTTCCACCTGGGCCAGGTCGATATTGCGGGTGACCGGGTCGATGTCGGCGAACACCGGCGTGGCGCCTACTTCCAGGATCACGTTGGCTGTTGCGACCCAGGAGATCGGTGTGGTGATGACTTCATCGCCGGGCCCGATACCGGCGATACGCAAGGCGATCTCCATGGTGCAAGTGCCCGAGTTGAAGGTGCGCACCGGCCGGCCGCCAAAGTATTCCGATAGCTGCGCCTCGAAAGCCTGCACTTTCGGTCCGCTGGTGACCCAGCCCGAGCGCAGTACATCGCCGACCGCCGAGATGGTGGCTTCATCGATGGTAGGTTTGGAGAACGGCAGAAAGGGCTGTTGGCTCATGACGACGAAGGCATCCGTTTCAGATTGGCGATGAGTAAGCGAGGGTTCAGTCCCGGCATGGTGGCACGGTTAGACTGAATATAGCCTGTCGCCTGTGAATGAATCGTCATGCCACGGACACGGAAGTGCCGCTTGAACGGCGGCATGTCCTGTTGCCGGTCAGAAGTACACACGGGTTTCAAAGAACACACTCTGCTCCTTGAGCTTGCCCTTGAGCTGTTCATCACGAGCGTTTATCCGGTTGGTGAAGGTGTTGTAGCCGGTCTCGATACGGCCCATGTCCACGTAGCGCCAACCTGTGCCAAAGGCAATGCGGTCGTTGACCTTGGCATCCAGGCCCAAGCCTACGCTGTAGGCAAAATTATATTGGCGGTGGCTGGCAAAGCGACGGGTGTCATTGCTCTGAAAACCCTCGGCATCAATTTGCGCGACGCCCATCCCCGCCATGCCGTAGAACGAGAGCCAATGGGTGAGCGGTATGTTTTTATAGCCGTTGACCATCAAGCGCTGGCTGTCCGCTTCAAGACGGTTGACGTTGGCATTGAAGGGCGACCAGAAGGAGTCGAAGGTCGAGCTGCCGGAGAGGGTGTATTCCCCTTCCGCGCGCCAGCCATTGGCGAAGGCATAACCTACCGCGTAGGATCCGGTGAATGTTTTAGTGCTATCAGGCGCTTCCACTCGTTCGTTGACGCGCGGGCTGGTCAACAGTGCGCTGGATAGGTTCTGGCGTGCACTGTTGAATTTTGCCGAGCCGTACCAGGCCTCTGCCTGTGCATAAGGCGTTGCAATAGCAGTGAGGAACAGAAAGGAAGATAGTTTTCGCATGGTTATCGATTCACTGAGGGGAAGGGTGGAATCGATAGCTTGTCGTCGGGCGAGTGCAGTGATCGAGAGGACTTCTCCTGTTCAATCGTCAACTCATCAGTCTTTGCTGTAGGAAGAAAAGCGGCACAAAAAAGCCGCTCCCAGGGAGCGGCTGTTTTAACCGGCGGTTTTACTCGGCGGCGATAGCGTTTTTCGCCAGGATGGCGTTGGCCAGTTCCATATCCGTGGCCTGCAGGCCAGGGTTATCGGCGCGGACTTTCTGCATGGCGGCTTCCAGGTACGGGCCGCGGATACCGCCGTCGCTGGCAACGAAGCTGCCTGCGTCGTCTTGTGCGGCAACCACCAGCTTGTGGTCCTTGAAGGTCAGGTAGGTCGAGCCGGTCGTGGCGCCCGACGAGATGACATTGCGCCAGAAACTGTCGGCCATGGCTGAACCGACAGGAAGGGAAAGCACAGCGAGGGTAGCGACAGCATATTTAAGACGCATGATGGGTGACTCCGGGTGGGTGATCTGTACCGTTTGATTGCAGTTAGCCCAGCCGAGTTCCATCACTGACTAAACAGTTTCTACCTTCAAGATCACGCCATCCAGGCCCACCACACGCACTTGAGCGCCTACAGGGCTGTCAGGGCCGGTTACCATCCAGACACCGTCACCGACTTTTACCTTGCCCCGACCCTCCACAATCGCCTGATGCACCACGAACACACGGCCGATCAGCTCCGAGCCACGCTCGTTGAGCCCCGGCTGGTCACTGGCTTTGGCACTGCTGCGCTGGCGTTTCCACCAGTACACCGCTGTCAATATCGACAGCACAGCGAACAGCAACAGTTGCCACTCCAGCCCGAGCGGCGGCACCAGAAACTTGATCACGCCCACGGCTGCCGCAGCTATGCCCATCCACAGCAGGTAGCCACCGGCGCCGAATACTTCAAGAATCAATAGCACTGTACCCAGTGCGAGCCAATCCCAGAACGAAAGATGCTGCAGGAAATCCCACATGGCGATCGCCTCAGGCTTTCTTGTTGTCGAAGGTTGCCTTGACGATTTCGCCGATGCCGCCGACAGCGCCGATCACCTGGCTGGCTTCCAGCGGCATCAGGATCACTTTGCTGTTATTGGCCGACGCCAATTTGCCAAGGGCATCGATGTATTTCTGCGCGACGAAGTAGTTGATGGCCTGTACGTTGCCGGTGGCAATCGCTTCGGAAACCACCTGGGTCGCGCGGGCCTCTGCCTCTGCCTGACGCTCACGGGCTTCAGACTCCAGGAATGCGGCCTGGCGTCCACCTTCGGCTTCAAGAATCTGTGCCTGCTTCTTGCCTTCGGCCGTCAGGATCGCCGATGCCCGCAGGCCTTCGGCTTCCAGGATCTGTGCACGCTTGATCCGCTCGGCTTTCATCTGGCCGGACATGGCGGCCATCAGGTCGGCGGGCGGGCTGATGTCCTTGATTTCGATCCGGGTGATCTTGATGCCCCACGGCGCCGTGGCTTCATCGACGGTGCGCAGCAGTTTTTCGTTGATGCCGTCACGCTGGCTGAGCATGGCATCCAGCTCCATGGAGCCGAGCACCGTGCGGATATTGGTTTGCAGCAGGTTGCGGATAGCGTGTTCGAGGTTGTTGACCTCGTAGGCGGCCTGGGCGGTATTGACCACCTGGAAGAAGCACACGGCGTCGATCTGCACGGTGGCGTTGTCGGCGGTGATGACTTCCTGGGGCGGGATATCCAGCACGCTTTCCATCACGTTGATCTTGCGGCCGATGCGGTCCATGACCGGGATGATGATGTTCAGGCCCGGCTTGAGGGTGTTGGTGTACCGGCCGAAGCGCTCGACGGTCCACTGATAGCCCTGGGGTACCACCTTGAAGCCCATGAACAGGATGGCGATGGCCAGGCCCACGAAAAGAAGCAGTACGGTTCCGATCTGCATAGCGATTCCCTATCTGATGGTGTCAGTTAAACGACGTTCGGCGGATTGTAACGGTCTTGTCACCGATAAGAACGGTTTCAGCACGGCGTAATCAACGCATTTGTTACCGAATCCCCAGGCGTCACTCGCAATACCTCGGCCATTGTGGTCAGCCCCGCCTTGACTTTACCCACGCCGGCCATGCGCAGGCCGCACATGCCTTGCGCCACCGCCTCCCTGCGCAGGGACTGCGCGTCGGCGCCTGGCGTGATCAGCGCCTTGAGCGAGTCATTCAGCAACATGATCTCGTAGACCCCGGCGCGCCCGCGAAAGCCGCTGTTTCGACATTCTGCACACCCTACCGCTTCGTGAGCATCGCCCGCCACCCGCTTGCAATGAGGGCACAGCAAGCGCACCAAGCGCTGCGCCATTACGCCCAATAAGGTGGCCTTGATCAAATAATGAGCAATGCCCAGTTCCTGCAAGCGGCTGATGGCGCTGGGCGCATCGTTGGTGTGCAGCGTCGAGAGCACCAAATGCCCGGTCAATGCGGCCTGGATCGCCATCTCGGCGGTTTCCCGATCGCGGATCTCGCCGATCATGATGATGTCCGGGTCCTGGCGAAGCAGGGCTCGGATGCCGCTGGCGAAGGTCAGGTCGATATTGGGCTGTACCTGCATTTGGTTAAACGCCGGCTCGACCATCTCGATCGGGTCTTCCACGGTGCAAAGATTGACCTCCCGGGTCGCCAAGTGTTTGAGCGTGGTGTAGAGGGTGCTGGTCTTGCCTGAACCGGTAGGCCCCGTGACCAGGATGATGCCGTTGGTGTGGCGCGTCATGTCGTGCCATCGCTGCTGGTCCTCGGCCGACAAGCCCAGCTCGTCAAAGTCCTTGAGCAGCACCTGCGGGTCGAAAATCCGCATCACCAGTTTTTCGCCAAAGGCGGTGGGCAGGGTCGACAGCCGCAACTCGACTTCTGTGCCGGCAGGGCTTTTGGTCTTGACCCGACCGTCCTGGGGTTTGCGTTTTTCCGCCACGTTCATCCGCCCGAGGCTTTTCAGGCGGCTGACCACTGCCATCGTCACCTGGTGGGGAAATTGATAGACGTCGTGCAGCAGCCCATCAATGCGAAAGCGCACGCGGCCTTGTTCACGGCACGGCTCGATATGAATATCACTGGCCCGCTGGGCGAACGCGTATTGCAACAGCCAGTCGACTATATTGACGATATGCGCGTCGTTGGCGTCCGGCTCCTGGTCGCTGGCGCCGAGGTTGAGCAACTCGACGTTGCCAGGCCCCGCGACCTTTTGATCCGCACCGCTGACGGACTTCGCCAGCCGGTAGAATTCGCTGATACAACGCTGAATGTCCTGGGGGTTGGCAACCACGCGCCTGATCGAGCGCTGGAGCACTTGTGCCAGTCCCGATTCCCAACTGGTGACATGGGGCTGGGCGCTGGCAACGGTGACGGTCTGCGCGTCCACGGCTACCGCAAGGATAGCGTGGCGTTGGGCAAACGCGTGGGACATCAGCGGCACGACCGTTGCGACATCGATCTTCAGCGGGTCGATACGCCAATAAGGTTGCCCCACATGTTGGGCAAGCCACTGGGTCAGGGTTTCCAGGGAAGGCCCAAGGGCGGCGATGCACTCCAACGGGTGCTGGGCGTTGCCGATGGGCAGCGCTGATAAGCGCTGCGCGATGTCGGGAGCAATCACCCCTCCCTCGACCAGTGCCGGGAGCAACTGATGCAGTTCCAATCGGTGATCAGCAGGCATGAAGGTGTTCCTGGGTAGCCTCGGAAGAAATTTCAGGCTAGCCAGCCGCCGAATATCTTCCTCCCAACGTATGTTGCAGGCCTTTACCTAGCTGCTGCCGCCACGGCCGCAGGCCCCACGGAATCAGCGCGCCACACGTGCAGCGTGCACACGCTGATCAGGTTTCGAATCTTTTCGGCGATCACTTGGGCGCGATGCCAGCTCAGGCTATCCATCACGATATCGATGTTCAGCAGGTCTTCCTGGCGGCTCACGTTGACCTGGCTCGGTGTCAGGAACTGCAACGCAAAATAGTTGAGTACCCGACACAACACATCGGGCTCCGCCTCGGCGACGATCCGGTAATGCGCCTGGCAATGGGTGCTGCTGGCAGCCCACGCATCGACGCGGGTCAGAGGGTGGGTGGTTTCGACGGCATGCATGCTGACTCTCCAGATTCGACTGGAGAAATTTTTACATTCGCTTCGGGAGATTTCTTATCTAAGATGGGCATGATTTGCGATTAATCGAATCGTTCAATTCAGAAAAGACAGCCTTCAAGGTATTTTTATGCATAGCGAATTGGACGCCTACGACCGCCGCATCCTGGCCCTGCTGCAAGAGGACGCCTCGCTGTCCAGCGCGCAGATCGCCGAACAGGTCGGCCTGTCCCAGTCGCCGTGCTGGCGACGCATCCAGCGGCTCAAGGAGGAAGGAGTGATTCGCGGCCAGGTCACTCTGCTGGATCGCAAGAAGATCGGCCTGAATACGCAGATCTTTGCCGAGGTCAAACTCAACGCCCACGGCCGATCCAACTTCACCGAGTTCACCGACGCGATTCGTGGGTTTCCGGAAGTGCTGGAGTGCTATGTGCTGATGGGGGCGGTGGATTTTCTGCTGCGCATCGTGACGTCGGACATTGAGGCGTACGAGCGGTTTTTCTTCGAGAAGTTATCGATGGTGCCGGGGATTCAGGAGGTCAACTCGATCGTGGCGCTGTCCGAGATCAAGTCGACCACCAGCCTGCCAGTATTGCGCTGACAGGATCGGCCTCATCGGGGGCTAGGCCCCCGATGGCGATATTACAGGCGCAGCAGGGTCTTCCAGGCACGGTTCTGATACACCGCAATCGCCTGATGCATGCGCGCATCCAGCGACTCGTCGGTGATCGGCTGGTTGGCCAGTTGCGCCAGCTTGTTCAGCTCGCCGTACAAACGATCCAGTTCCGCAATGTCCACCACGTTACGCGCATGGTGCAGCCAGGCCTGGATGCGTTCGATGCGCGGCAGTTGCTCGGCCAGGTCTTCCGGTTGCTGCTGGTAGCGCGGCAGTTGCAGGGCGACGGCATCGTCGGCCAGCAGGCGCGGCAGCCAGTTGGTGATTTGCGCGGCGCCCTGGCGGTTGCCGCGCACGTTGCGGTCGGCAGTCCAGGTGCGGGCCATCAGCCAGCGTGACATGTTCAGCGAGAACAAGCCCCAGCGCACGTCGTCCAATTCTTCGGCAAACTGCTCGGGTGCGGCTTTGCGGATGTCTTCGTCGTCGTCACCGGCCTGGACCAGCGGGCGCCAGTCTTCCAGCAGTGCATCGAGTGCGCTGCGCAGTTCGCTGGTGGATTGACGCGGCGCGGCCTGGCCGAGGCTGCCGATCAGGGCGCGCAGTTCGCCGAGGTTGTCGACCCAGTCCTGCAGCAGACGCCAGTGGCCATTGAAGCGGTATTGCTCGGCGAGGCGCTGGCTGCTGCCGAGCAGGTGCCACATGATTGCGGCGAAGGCGTCGTCCAGCGGCATTTCGGCGTGGATCTGCGGCGCCGGCAGGCTCAGGGAGTAGCTGCTGGCGTCGTACAGGCGGTAGCCGCGCTCGGCCTTGCTGATGTCACACGGCATCAGCGCGAGGGTGGCGGCCAGCTCGGCGGCCAACTCCAGCAGCGCAGCCGGCTCGCCTTCGCGCAGTTCCAGTTCCAGCTCGCAGATTTCTTCTTTCTGCTTACCCACGACCACATGGCCCAGGTCCAGGGCGGCTTCGATCACCACCTTGGCCTTGCCACGGCCCCAGGCGATTTCGGCGCGCTCGCGCACGAAGTCGGTGGTGAAGATCGGCTTGAGGGTCTTTTTGTCCAGCTCGGCCAGTTGCTCGGGCCAGCAATCGCCGTCGAGTTTCTTTACGTCGAGCTTGGCCTTGGGCAGGTCCCAGTTGTACTCATTGCGTTCCGACAGGCCGGCGACGCTTTGGCCACGGGTCTTGAGGGTCTGGATAATCTCGTCACCGTCCTTGCGCAGGCGCAGGGCGACTTTGGCCTGGGCCAGGTCACGCTCGGGGGTGTCGAAGTACTGGTTCATCAACTCACGGCGTTCCCAGCCACTTTTGTTGCGTTTTTTCAGTAGCGGGTGCTCACGCAGCGCGGCGAGTGTTTCGCGGCTGACGCGGAGCTTGATTTCGGTTTCTTTCTGCATGGCCGGAAAATCCAGGATCGGGAGCGCAGCCGGGGAAAAGAGTGGCTGCCAAGGTCGTGCAGTGTACAGGACTGAGCCCGGCAACGCGCCGCAACGGTTTATTGTCTCGTGCAGATGCCTCTATAGTGGGGCTCATCCGGGAAGTAGGGAGACCGCGTATGCCGTTACCGTCCATGAAAGAGCAGTTCGCCGCGCTGATTGCCGCGCCTTCGGTGAGTTGCACCCAGGCGTCTCTCGACCAGACCAACCGACCGGTGATCGATTTGCTCGCCGGTTGGTTGGGCGACCTGGGGTTCTCCATTGACATCCAACCGGTCAGCCCCGGCAAATTCAACCTGCTGGCCAGCTTTGGCACAGGCCCCGGCGGCCTGGTATTGGCCGGCCATAGCGACACCGTTCCTTATGACGCTGCGTTGTGGAAGACCGATCCGCTCAAGCTGACGGAAGTCGACGGCCGCTGGGTAGGATTGGGCAGTTGCGACATGAAGGGTTTTTTCGCGCTGGCGATTGAAGCGGTGTTGCCGCTGCTGGACCAACCGTTCAAGCAACCGTTGCTGATCCTCGCCACCTGCGATGAAGAAAGCTCCATGTCCGGTGCCCGAGCATTGGCCGAAGCCGGGCGCCCGCTGGGCCGGGCGGCGGTAATCGGTGAACCGACCGGCCTCAAGCCGATCCGCCTGCACAAAGGCGTGATGATGGAGCGCATCGACATTCTCGGCCAAAGCGGCCATTCGTCGGACCCAAGCCTGGGCCACAGCGCCCTGGAAGCCATGCATGACGCCATCGGCGAGCTGCGCGGCCTGCGCCTGGCCTGGCAGCGCGAGTACCGCAACCCGCAATTCAGCGTGCCGCAACCGACCATGAACTTCGGCTGTATCCATGGTGGCGACAACCCCAACCGCATCTGTGGCCAATGCTCCCTGGAATTCGACCTGCGGCCCTTGCCGGGCATGGACCCCGCAGTGCTGCGTGCGGCGATCCGGCAAAAGCTCGAACCCCTGGCCGAGCGCCATAAGGTCAAGATCGACTACGCGCCGTTATTCCCCGCAGTGCCGCCGTTCGAGCAGGTCGAAGACGCCGAGTTGGTGCGGGTCGCGGAACGATTGACCGGGCATCGTGCCGAAGCAGTAGCGTTCGGCACCGAAGCGCCTTATCTTCAGCGCCTTGGTTGTGAAACCCTGGTGCTCGGCCCTGGCGACATCGCCTGTGCCCACCAACCGGGCGAATACCTCGAAATGTCACGCTTGACGCCTACAGTGCGTCTATTGCGGGAACTGATCGAACATTACTGCCTGAAACCTGCGTAAATTAACCCCTGTCCATTCGTACATAAGGAGAGCGAGCGTGTCGCCAAGCCTGTTCCGACGATAACCATCAGCCCGCTGTGCGTTTTCACGACTCATCCTTTTTCGGCTGCTTTTTATTACAGGCCCAGGTTCCATGCCCGACTACGTTAATTGGCTTCGTCACGCTTCGCCCTACATCAACGCCCACCGCGACTGCACCTTTGTGGTCATGTTGCCCGGCGACGGTGTGGATCATCCGAACTTCGGCAATATCGTCCACGACCTGGTGCTGCTCCACAGCCTGGGCGTGCGTCTGGTGCTGGTGCACGGTTCGCGCCCACAGATCGAAGCGCGCCTTGAAGCGCGTGGCCTGGTCCCGACTTACCATGAAGGCATGCGCATCACCGATGCCGCGACGCTGGAGTGTGTGATCGACGCGGTCGGCCACCTGCGTATCGCCATCGAAGCGCGCCTGTCGATGGACATGGCCTCGTCGCCGATGCAGGGCTCGCGCCTGCGGGTGGCCAGCGGCAACCTGGTGACGGCGCGGCCTATCGGCGTGCTTGAAGGCGTGGATTACCACCACACCGGCGAAGTGCGCCGGGTCGACCGCAAGGGCATCAATCGCCTGCTGGATGAGCGCTCCATTGTGCTGCTGTCGCCCCTGGGCTATTCGCCGACGGGGGAGATCTTCAACCTGGCCTGCGAAGACGTCGCCACCCGCGCCGCCATCGACCTGGGGGCGGACAAACTGCTGCTGTTCGGCGCTGATCTCGGCCTGATCGATGAAAATGGCCGCCTGGTCCGCGAATTGCGCCCGCAACAAGTACCGGCACACCTGCAGCGCCTGGGCAGCAGCAACTACCAGTCCGAATTGCTTGATGCAGCGGCCGAGGCTTGCCGGGGCGGGGTAGGGCGCAGCCACATTGTCAGCTACGCCGAAGACGGTGCCTTGCTCACCGAACTGTTCACCCGCGATGGCGGCGGCACGCTGGTGGCCCAGGAGCAATTCGAACGGGTGCGCGAGGCGGCGATTGAAGACGTCGGCGGCTTGCTCGACCTGATCAGCCCGCTGGAAGAACAGGGCATCCTGGTGCGCCGTTCGCGGGAAGTGCTCGAGCGTGAGATCGAGCAGTTCAGCGTGGTGGAGCGCGAAGGCATGATCATCGCCTGTGCGGCGTTGTATCAGATCGCCGATTCGGACGCGGGTGAACTGGCTTGCCTGGCGGTGAACCCGGAGTACCGCCATGGCGGGCGGGGTGATGAGCTGCTGGAGCGTATCGAAACCCGTGCCCGGGCGCAGGGGTTGAAGACGCTGTTCGTACTTACCACGCGGACTGCCCACTGGTTCCGTGAGCGCGGCTTTGTGCCGAGCAGCGTGGATCGCCTGCCCTCGGCACGGGCCTCGCTGTACAACTACCAGCGTAACTCGAAGATTTTCGAGAAGGCCTTGTAGAACCCTACCCCCAAGTCACCGGGCAGGCTCGTGTGGGAGCCTGCCGTCACGCACGACTAAAGTTTAAGCATTCTTGATCTGACGCCGATAACAGGTGGGCGGCTATGGATAGAGTGTGGACGCTTGCTAATACCTGAATCGTCGAATGGGCGGCTTGGACAGCAAAAGAAACGATTAGTGACACAAAAACTGTAACAAATTGACGGGAGGATGTGCCTTTGGCCATGATGGCGTCGCCTTTTTGATCGTGGGTGACGTATGCAACAGCGCGGCCACACTAATCGATCTAAAAAAGCTCTAACAAATACCCTTTAGGAATTAGCTTGTGTGGCGCGTGGTCTATGCTGGCCTGTCCACGTCACGGAAAGTCTTATTCCTGAATCGTATGAAAAAGAATGAAATAATTCTTTTTGGGTGTATGAAAAACTCATTACCCTGCAGGGACCAAATCAACGGTGGTTAGACGAAGGTAGTAGACACACAAGGTTACGATTGACTTGTCAGTCACTATCCGGTGCTAATCGCGCATCTGTGGATCGAGGGCGTCAGACCCGAGACCAAAGAAATACAAAAATTAGAAACGAGAGGAGCGGTACATGAAGAAGTCCACCTTGGCACTGTCTGTAGCTTTGGGCGTAATCGCTCAGCAAGCAGGCGCTGCCGGTTTCATCGAAGACAGCCACGCCACACTGAGTGCGCGTAACTTTTACATCAACACCGATAACCGTGATGGCCACCCATCGTCGACCTCGAACACCCGCAGCAAGAACGCTGAATGGGGCCAAGGCTTCGACCTGCGTTTCATCTCGGGTTACACCCAAGGTACCGTTCAGTTCGGCGTTGATGCGATCGGCCTGTACGGCGTGCGCCTGGATTCGAGTCGTGCTGAACACGGTAACTACAACGGCACCGCATCTGGCGGTACTGTGTTCCCGAGCGATGGCAACACGGCTGTTAACGATTTCGCCAGCCTGGGCGTGACCGGCAAGGTCAAGATCTCCCAAACCGAACTGAAGTTGGGCACCCTGCAGCCTAAGTTGCCGGTTATCGTGACCAACGATGGTCGTCTGCTGCCGCAGACCTTCCAAGGTGGCCAGATCACTACCAACGACATCAAGGATTTGACCTTGGTTGCTGGTCAGGTGGAAAAGGCCAAGGGTCGTAACTCCAGCAACAACGAAAACCTGTCGATTGGTGGTGCCAACGGTAGCTCCAACTACAACACAGGCACTTTCGTTAACAAGTTCTACTATGCGGGTGGTGACTACAAACTCACCAAAGACCTGACCGCCCAGTACTACTACGGCAACCTGGAAGACTTCTACAAGCAGCACTTCCTGGGCCTGACTCACAACTGGGCAATCGGCCCGGGCGTTTTGAAGTCTGACCTGCGTTATTTCAACAGCTCCGACGATGGTAAAAACGGCAACACCCCTGCTTACTACAGCAGCGGTAACTACAACGGTTTCAGCGGCGGCAAAGGTAAGGTTGATAACAACCTGTACAGCGGCCTGTTCCTGTACACCGTTGCCGGCCACACTTTCGGTGGTGGTTACCAGGTCAGCAACGGCAGCAGCGACTTCCCTTGGTTGAACCAGGGCGACGGTTCGTCGGCTTACCTGACGACTGACATGCAGATCCAGAAGTTTGCCCGCGCCGGCGAGCGTACCTGGCAAGCTCGCTACGCTTACGACTTCGCTAAAGTCGGCGTACCTGGCCTGACTGCTGGTGTCGTTTACCTCAAGGGTAGCGACATCGACACCGTAGGCACCAACGCTGGTCGTACTGAAATCACCGGTCAATCCGAGTGGGAACGTGACATCACCGTTGCTTACGTGATTCCAGAAGGCCCGCTGAAAAACCTTGGCGTTGCCTGGAAAAACGCTATGTGGCGCACCGACCTGGCGAACACCCGTTCCCAGGACGAAAACCGCCTGATCGTCAGCTACTCGCTGCCACTGTTCTAGTCGCGTGAAGCTGTTGTAAGACCGTAAAACCTTGCCCGGCGCACGCCGGGCAAGGTGTCTTGCTTTTCAAGTCGGGCTAAACCCCCGCAAGCCCTTCCTGAACCCCTCTTTGTACAGCGTCTCAAGGCCTTCTCGAACCTTGGAAACGATGTTGCGCCTCGCCCTTTCCCGCGTCCAATGAACAGATTTTTAATATTCCTTTATCGTCTAGATAAATCGATATTTATTCTTTTTAAATAATCCGCAATCCATGCACAGTGGGCTCCATAAGCACTCAACAGGAGCCACACCATGAGCCTAAGACTGGGCGATATCGCCCCCGACTTCGAACAGGATTCCAGCGCCGGCAAGATTCGTTTCCACGAATGGCTGGGCGACAGCTGGGGTGTGTTGTTTTCCCACCCGGCGGACTTCACCCCGGTGTGCACCACGGAGCTGGGCTTCACCGCCAAGCTCAAGGACGAGTTCGCCAAGCGCGGCGTCAAGGCCATCGCCCTGTCGGTGGACCCGGTGGATTCGCACCACAAGTGGATCGAAGACATCAACGAAACCCAGGCCACCGTCGTCAACTTCCCGATCCTGGCTGACGCCGACCGCAAGGTTTCGGACCTCTACGACCTGATCCACCCGAATGCCAGTGACACCCTCACCGTGCGTTCCTTGTTCGTGATCGACCCGAACAAGAAGATCCGCCTGACCATCACCTACCCGGCCAGCACCGGCCGTAACTTCCACGAAATCCTGCGGGTCATCGACTCGCTGCAACTGACCGACAACTACAAAGTCGCCACCCCCGCCAACTGGCAGGACGGTGATGAGGTGGTGATCGTGCCGTCACTCAAGGATGAGGAAGAGATCAAGAAGCGCTTTCCGAAGGGCTATCGGGCGGTGAAGCCGTATTTGCGGCTTACTCCACAGCCCAATCGTTGAAACTGAATCACAGCAGGGGTTTTCAGGCCGTTTCTACGGCCTTTTTTTTCGCCTGGCGACCTACAAACCTCATATGCATTTAAAGAATAAACAAATGAAAAAATAAGATTTATAGATATATGAATCTGCTGATAAGGTCTGTTCCATCTTGGCGCCATCGCCACACAGCGAACCGCCGGCACTTGCTCAAGGAATTCCTGCATGTTGGTCGTAACACTTGGAGGCAGTCCCAGCCAGCGTTCCCGCTCCGGGGTCTTGCTGGAAAAAACCCGTCAGTGGTTGCAAGACAAAGGCGTTGAAGTGGTGAGTTACCAGATACGGGACTTCCCGGCTGAAGACTTGCTGCATGCACGCTTCGACAGCCCCAAGGTCATTGACCTGCTGCAACAGGTGGCTAACGCAGATGGCCTGGTGATCGCCACGCCGGTGTACAAGGCTTCGTTCTCCGGTGCGTTGAAAACCGTGCTCGACCTGCTGCCGGAGCGCGCCCTGGCCCACAAGGTTGTGTTGCCGATGGCGACCGGCGGCAGCATCGCTCACATGCTGGCGGTGGATTACGCCTTGAAGCCGGTATTGTCGGCCCTCAAAGCCCAGGAGCTGCTCCACGGCATCTTTGCCGAAGACAGCCAGATCGCCTACGGCGAAGGCAGTGCCCAGGCACAACTGGTACCGGTCCTCGAACACCGTTTGCACGAGGCCCTGGAGACGCTTTACGGCGCCATGGCCCGTCGTCCGAAACCGTTGGACCCGCATGTGTTGAATGAACGTTTGTTGAGTGCTCGCTGGAGCATTTAAGTCAGCCTCACCGCTATATAGATGTACTCACCTTACTCAGCCGCCAACGGCCAAGCAGGTGCAGCCAACCCCCTCATCGCACTATTTGGAGAGAGCGCCATGCGCACTGTCATCTTGCGTCGTGGTCTGGTCGCACTGTTTGCTGCGGCTGTGTCCTTCGGCGCCATTGTTCAGGCTCAAGCCGCCGAGACCCTGCGGATCGGTTACCAGAAATACGGCACCCTGGTGCTGCTCAAGGCCAAGGGCACCCTGGAAAAACGCCTGGCCGCCCAAGGTGTGCAGGTGCAATGGACCGAGTTTCCCGGCGGTCCGCAACTGCTCGAAGGCCTGAACGTGGGTTCCATCGACTTCGGTGTCACCGGCGAAACCCCGCCGGTCTTCGCCCAGGCCGCCGGTGCCGACCTGCTCTACGTGGCCTACGAGCCGCCAGCGCCCACCAGTGAAGCGATCCTGGTGCCGAAAGACTCGACGATCAAATCGGTGGCCGAGCTCAAGGGCAAGAAAGTCGTGCTCAACAAAGGCTCCAACGTGCACTACCTGCTGGTGCGTGCCCTGGAAGACGCCGGCCTGAAATACACCGACGTGCAGACCGTGTTCCTGCCGCCCGCCGATGCCCGTGCCGCCTTCGAGCGTGGCAGCGTGGATGCGTGGGTGATCTGGGACCCGTACCAGGCCGCCGCCGAGAAACAACTGCAAGCGCGCACCCTGCGTGACGGCACCGGCATCGCCGACAACCACCAGTTCTACCTGGCCACCAAGCCGTACGCCGAAAAGCATCCGGAAGTGGTCAAGGCGCTGATCGAAGAAGTGCGCGCGGTGGGCGAGTGGTCCAAGGCCAACCCCCAGGAAGTGACCGAGCAAGTCGCGCCGCTGCTGGGCCTGCCGGCCGACATCACCCTGACCTCAGTGAAACGCCAGGGCTACGGCGCGCTGTTCCTGACCCCGGAAGTGGTGGCGGCCCAGCAGAAAATCGCCGACAGCTTCTACCAACTCAAATTGATCCCCAAGCCCTTGAGCATCAAGGACGTGATCTGGACGCCACCGGCTGCCGTGGCTAAAGCGCCGTAATCCGATTTCTTCAGGAGACAACTCCATGAGCCTCACTATTTTCTGGTTCCTGCCTACCCACGGCGACGGCCATTACCTTGGCACCGCCGAAGGCGCTCGCGCCGTTGATCACGGTTATCTGCAGCAAGTGGCCCAGGCCGCTGACCGCCTGGGATTCGGCGGGGTGCTGATCCCCACCGGTCGTTCCTGCGAAGACTCGTGGTTGGTGGCCGCCTCGCTGATCCCGGTGACCCAGCGTTTGAAATTCCTTGTCGCGCTGCGTCCCGGGATCATTTCCCCGACGGTGGCGGCGCGTCAGGCCGCGACCCTGGACCGCCTGTCCGGCGGCCGCGCGCTGTTCAACCTGGTGACTGGTGGTGACCCGGAAGAGCTGGCCGGCGATGGCTTGTTCCTCAGTCACGAAGAGCGCTACCAGGCTTCGGTGGAGTTCACCCGCATCTGGCGCCGCGTGCTGGAAGGCGAAACCGTGGATTACGACGGCGAGCACATCAGCGTCAAAGGCGCCAAGTTGCTCTACCCGCCGATCCAGCAACCGCGCCCGCCGCTGTACTTCGGCGGTTCCTCCGAAGCGGCCCAGGACCTCGCCGCCGAACAAGTGGAGATGGTGCTGACCTGGGGCGAGCCACCGGCCGCCGTCGCCGAGAAGATCGAGCAGGTGCGGGCCAAGGCGGCGAAACTCGGGCGCACCGTGCGCTTCGGCATTCGTCTGCATGTGATCGTGCGTGAAACCAACGAAGAAGCCTGGAAAGCCGCCGACAAACTGATCTCCCATCTGGACGACGACACCATCGCCCGTGCCCAGGCTTCCCTGGCGCGCTTCGATTCTGTCGGCCAGCAGCGCATGGCGGCCTTGCATGGCGGCAACCGCGACAACCTGGAAGTCAGCCCCAACCTGTGGGCCGGCGTCGGCCTGGTGCGTGGCGGTGCGGGCACCGCGCTGGTGGGCGATGGCCCGACGGTTGCCGAGCGGGTCAAGGAGTACGCAGCGCTGGGCATCGACACCTTTATCTTCTCCGGTTATCCACACCTGGAAGAATCGTATCGGGTCGCCGAGCTGCTGTTCCCGCACCTGGATATCGAACGTCCCGAGCTGCCGAAAAGCGCCGGTTACGTAAGCCCGTTCGGCGAAATGGTCGCCAACGACATCCTTCCCAAAGCTGCGTCACAGAGCTGAGGCGGCGCCATGAACCTGGAAAAATTGAGCCATCGCGTGGCGCCCTGGGTGCTGCCGATTCTATTGCTGGCGGTGTGGCAGTTGTCGGTGTCGGCGGGTTGGTTGTCGACACGCATCCTGCCGGCGCCCAGCGCGGTGATTGAGGCTGGGGTCAACCTGGTGCGCAGCGGCGAAATCTGGACGCACCTGGCTATCAGTGGCTGGCGTGCCGGCCTGGGCTTTGTGATCGGTGGCAGCATCGGCCTGGCGCTGGGGTTTATCACCGGCCTGTCGACGTGGGGCGAACGCCTGCTGGACAGCTCGGTGCAGATGATCCGCAACGTGCCGCACCTGGCGCTGATTCCGCTGGTGATCCTGTGGTTCGGCATCGACGAGACCGCGAAGATTTTCCTGGTGGCCCTCGGCACGCTGTTTCCGATCTACCTGAACACCTACCACGGCATCCGCAACGTCGACCCGGCGCTGGTGGAAATGTCGCGCAGCTACGGCTTGTCCGGTTTCAGCCTGTTCTGGCAAGTGATTTTGCCGGGTGCGCTGCCGTCGATCCTGGTGGGCGTGCGCTTTGCCCTGGGCTTTATGTGGCTGACGCTGATCGTGGCGGAAACCATCTCTGCCAGCTCCGGCATTGGTTACCTGGCGATGAACGCCCGCGAATTCCTGCAAACCGACGTGGTGGTATTGGCCATCGTGATGTACGCCATCCTCGGCAAGCTGGCCGATTTGGCCGCGCGCGGTCTGGAGCGTGTATGGCTGCGCTGGCACCCGGCTTACCAAGTGAATAAAGGAGGTGCGGCATGACCGCTCAACAACCTCCGCGCCTGCTGAAGGGGATTCCCCTGGCGGTGCGCAAATTGCGCAAGGCCTTCGGCGCGCGGGAAGTACTCAAGGAAATCGATCTGCACATTCCGGCGGGCCAGTTCGTAGCCGTGGTCGGTCGCAGTGGCTGCGGTAAAAGTACCTTGCTGCGCCTGTTGGCCGGCCTGGACAAAGCCAGCGGCGGCGAGCTGCTGGCCGGTTCGGCGCCGCTGAGCGAGGCGATTGAAGACACGCGCTTGATGTTCCAGGAAGCGCGCCTGCTGCCGTGGAAAAAGATCATCGACAACGTCGGCCTGGGCCTCAAAGGCAACTGGCGCCCTAAAGCCTTGGAAGCCCTGGAAGCGGTAGGCCTGGCCGAGCGTGCCAATGAGTGGCCGGCGGCCTTGTCCGGTGGCCAGAAGCAGCGTGTGGCCCTGGCTCGTGCCTTGATCCACCAGCCGCGCCTGCTGCTGCTCGACGAACCGCTGGGCGCCCTGGACGCCCTGACCCGTATCGAGATGCAGCAACTGATCGAAAACCTCTGGCAAAAACACGGCTTCACCGTGTTGCTGGTAACCCATGACGTCAGCGAAGCCGTGGCCATTGCCGACCGGGTGATCCTGATCGAAGACGGCGAAATCGGCCTCGACCTGATCGTCGATCTGCCGCGCCCACGGGCCCGAGGCTCACATCGCCTGGCCGCACTGGAAGCGCAAGTACTTAACCGTGTGCTGTCGTTGCCCGGCACACCGCCGGAACCCGAACCTGTTTCACCGCTGCCTACGCAATTGCGTTGGGCTCAATAACTCACTTGTCCTACGAAGGAAGTCCACCATGACTATTAAAGCCATCAACGTGCGTAACCAGTTCAAAGGCACCATCAAGGAAATCGTCGTCGGCGACGTGCTGTCGGAAATCGACGTGCAGACTGCATCCGGTATCGTCACGTCCGTGATCACCACCCGCTCGGTCAAAGAGCTGGAGCTGGTGATTGGCAGCGAAGTGATTGCCTTTGTGAAGTCGACTGAGGTGTCGATCGCCAAGTTGTGATTTGCGTCGCTCTTGAGGCCGTCATCGGGGGCAAGTCGAATCGTCGCACCGCCCCTCCCACATTCTGAATGTGTTCACAGATCAAACTGTGGGAGGGGGCTTGCCCCCGATGAGGCCAGTCCGGCCAGCACAAAACTCAGCGCTTGGGCAGGTAAGCCGGCAAATACAGCCCCACATACGCATCAAAAACCCGCATCCCTTCCTCCGCCATACGCGGCGTAATCAGCCCATGCTGATGCACCGAACGCGCATACACGCGATCACTCAATTCCAACGCCAGCGCAAACACATCCACATCGGTTGGCAAGCTCGGCACTTCAAAGTGGCGGTCGAACACTTCCAGCATCAAATCCCCCAGCTCCAGATCATGCTGGCGGTCCGCCTGGGTCACTTCGGTCAGCCCGTGCTGGGCCAGGATCAACTGGCGCGCGGCGGCGTCGTTGCTGTAGATGGTCAGCATGCGCTGTTCGACGATGTAGGACAGGTCGCGCCAATGCTTGAGTGAATCATGCTCGATGGGGGCCTGGATGGCGCAGCGGAAGGCTGCATGTATATCGGCGGTCAGTGCCTCCAGCAGCGCCGGCACACTGGCGAAAAAGTGATACACCGACGACGGCGGAATCTGCGCGCGCTCGGCCACGCTGTAGATCGACAAACTCGCCACGCCTTCGGCGGCCAGCAAGGTGCGGGCGGCATCGAGAATCGCGTCGATCCGTGCCTGGCTGCGGGCGCGGGGTTTGCGAGGGGCGGCGGGGCGGGTGGGCATGGAAGTCTCCTACAAGGCAGCGGGCATTGTACGCAGAGCCTGGGGATGATCCATACCGCTTGTTGGGGTGAGCGGGCTTGCCCCGCGCTGGGCTGCGAAGCGGCCCCCATAAAAAACGCCGAGTTCCTTCAGAAAGAACTCGGCGTCTGTGTTTGGGGCTGCTACGCAGCCCAGCGCGGGGCAAGCCCGCACCACAGTCAATGCAGCCGTCGTTTAGACGGTATGCAGGTACCAGTTGTACTCAAGGTCGGAGATGGAGTGTTCGAACTCTTCCAGCTCACTTTCCTTACAGGCGACGAAGATATCGATGTATTTAGGATCGATGTACTTGGCCATCACCTCGCTGTCGTCCAACTCGCGCAGGGCATCGCGCAGGTTGTTCGGCAGGCTCTGTTCGTTCTGCTCGTAGCTGTTGCCTTCCACGGGTGCGCCCGGCTCGATCTTGTTGGTCAGGCCGTGGTGCACGCCTGCAAGGACCGAAGCCATCAGCAGGTAAGGGTTGGCGTCGGCACCGGCCACACGGTGTTCGATACGTACGGCGTCGGACGAGCCGGTCGGTACGCGAATCGCCACGGTGCGGTTGTCCAGGCCCCAGCACGGCGAGTTCGGCACGTAGAACTGTGCGCCGAAACGACGGTAGGAGTTGACGTTAGGGCACAGGAACGCCATTTGGGCGGGTAGGGTCTCGAGCACACCGCCGATCGCGTGACGCAATGCGGCGTTCTGCTCGGGATCCTCGCTGGCAAAGATGTTCTTGCCGTCCTTGTCCAGGATCGAGATGTGTACGTGCAAACCGTTGCCTGCCTGGCCTGGGTAAGGCTTGGCCATGAAGGTGGTATCCATCTCATGGTCGTAGGCGATGTTCTTGATCAGGCGCTTGAGCAGCACTGCGTAGTCGCAGGCCTTGATCGGGTCGGCCACGTGGTGCAGGTTCACTTCGAACTGCGCCGGGGCACTTTCCTTGACGATGGCGTCGGCCGGGATGCCTTGCTCTTTGGCACCTTCCAGGATGTCCTGGAGGCAGTCGACGTATTCGTCGAGGTCGTCGATCAGGTAGACCTGTGTCGAGTGCGGGCGTTTGCCGGAGATCGGCGAGCGGGGCGGTTGTGGGCGGCCGTTCACGTTCTCCTGGTCGATCAGGTAGAACTCAAGCTCGAAGGCGGCGCAGATGGTCAGACCGAGGTCGTCAAACTTGCTTACAACTTGGCGGAGCACTTCGCGCGGATCGGCGAAGAAAGGTTCACCTTCAAGTTCGTGCATGGTCATCAGCAGTTGCGCGGTAGGGCGCTTTTGCCAGGGTTCATTGCACAGGGTGTCAGGGATCGGATAACAGATTCGGTCAGCATCACCGATGTCCAGGCCCAGGCCGGTGCTTTCCACCGTCGAGCCATTGATATCCAGGGCAAATAAAGAGGCAGGCAGGTTAATGCCCTTCTCGTAAACCTTGTGGAGGCTGGTGCGTTCGATGCGCTTACCGCGCACCACACCATTCATATCCGCAATTAGAAGGTCTACGTACAGAACCTCAGGATGATCCTTAAGGAACGCGTTCGCTTCGTTAAGCTGAACGGCACGCGGGGGTACCGACATGATGCAACACCTTTGTTGTTAAAAATATCAATCATTGATCTTTTCTGGTTTCAGTCAACCCGAACGGCATGCCGAAGTCAAGCGAGGCCTTTTTTGCCCTAAAAAAGCGCCGTGACCGCACTTTTGGGGCTTTTTGGGGCGGTTTTTTCGGTTTGACCGGCTTGGGACTCGCAGGCTTGAGCGGGCCGTGTTGTATTTTTTACGGGGGTGTTGTGTAAAAAAATGAACAAGGCTAAGCTCGATTCAAACCCATAACAGCAATAATACCGGGGTGCTTCATGTCTCGCCTGCCGCCAATCGGCGTCTCAGCCTGCTTCAGCCAGGCTTTGTCCGCAGTCCGTTCGTCCCGCGTGAATGCCCACGCACCGGCCAATATTCTTGACGGCCCATCCGCTCTCTTTTTTGCCTCCTCGACTGCCACTGACCGGCTGCCATCCGCGCGGCCGCTCATGATTCTGCACGACTTTGGCTTGAGGAATGCAACGCTGCAGCAAATGGCAGGTAAGCTCCTACCCTGAACGAAAAAACGACGCGGATGCTGCGTCAACCAACGCCTGGCCTTTAATGGATGCCAGGAAACCCAGCCCAGAGGCATTTATGAGTAACAACCTCGACCAGCTCACCGATTGGTTGAAAGACCACAAGATCACAGAAGTCGAATGCATGATTGGCGACCTGACCGGTATCACCCGGGGCAAGATCTCGCCGACCAACAAGTTCATCGCCGAAAAAGGCATGCGCCTGCCCGAGAGCGTTCTGTTGCAGACCGTGACCGGCGACTATGTCGAAGACGACATCTATTACGAATTGCTCGACCCGGCAGACATCGACATGATCTGCCGCCCCGACCAGAACGCGGTGTTCCTGGTGCCCTGGGCCATCGAGCCGACCGCCCAGGTGATCCACGACACCTACGACAAGCAAGGCAACCCGATCGAGCTGTCGCCGCGCAACGTGCTCAAGAAAGTCCTCAAGCTCTACGCCGACAAAGGCTGGCAGCCCATCGTGGCGCCGGAGATGGAGTTCTACCTGACCAAACGCTGCGAAGACCCGGACTTCCCGCTGCAACCGCCGATCGGTCGGTCCGGGCGCCCGGAGACCGGCCGCCAGTCCTTCTCTATAGAAGCCGCCAACGAATTCGACCCGCTGTTCGAAGACGTCTACGACTGGTGCGAGTTGCAGGAGCTGGACCTCGACACCCTGATCCATGAAGACGGCACGGCCCAGATGGAAATCAACTTCCGTCACGGCGATGCCCTGTCCCTGGCGGACCAGATCCTGGTGTTCAAGCGCACCATGCGTGAAGCCGCGCTCAAGCACGACGTGGCGGCCACCTTCATGGCCAAGCCGATGACCGGCGAGCCCGGCAGCGCCATGCACCTGCACCAGAGCATCATCGACATCGCCACCGGCAAGAACGTCTTCTCCAATGAAGACGGGACCATGAGCCAACTGTTCCTCAACCACATTGGCGGCCTGCAGAAGTTCATCCCTGAATTGCTGCCGCTGTTTGCCCCCAACGTGAACTCGTTCCGCCGCTTCCTGCCCGACACCTCGGCGCCGGTGAACGTGGAATGGGGCGAAGAAAACCGCACCGTCGGCCTGCGCGTACCGGATGCCGGCCCGCAGAACCGTCGCGTGGAAAACCGCCTGCCGGGCGCCGACGCCAACCCGTACCTGGCGATTGCCGCCAGCCTGCTGTGTGGCTACATCGGCATGGTCGAAGGCCATAACCCGAGCGCCCCGGTAGTGGGTCGTGGTTACGAGCGCCGCAACCTGCGCCTGCCGTTGACCATCGAAGACGCCCTGGAACGCATGGAAAACAGCAAGACCATCGAGAAATACCTGGGTCAGAAATTCATCACAGGCTACGTCGCGGTCAAGCGGGCCGAGCATGAAAACTTCAAGCGCGTGATCAGTTCGTGGGAGCGGGAATTCCTGCTCTTCGCCGTCTGATGCGCCGGGCGCACGGGGCAACCCGCGCGCGCCTCACTGAAAAGTCTAGGAGATTGGTATGTCCAGCAACAACCCGCAAACCCGCGAATGGCAAGCCTTGAGCAATGATCACCACCTGGCGCCGTTCAGCGACTTCAAGCAATTGAAAGAGAAAGGCCCACGGATCATCACCAAAGCCCACGGCGTTTACCTGTGGGACAGCGAAGGCAACAAGATCCTCGACGGCATGGCCGGCCTGTGGTGCGTGGCGATCGGTTACGGTCGCGATGAACTGGCCGACGCCGCCGCCAGGCAAATGAAAGAACTGCCGTACTACAACCTGTTCTTCCAGACCGCTCACCCACCTGTACTGGAGTTGGCCAAGGCGATTTCCGACATCGCGCCTGCCGGCATGAACCATGTGTTCTTCACCGGTTCCGGCTCCGAAGGCAACGACACCATGTTGCGCATGGTCCGCCACTATTGGGCGATCAAGGGCCAGCCGAACAAGAAAACCATCATCAGCCGCAAGAATGGCTACCACGGCTCCACCGTGGCTGGCGCCAGCCTGGGCGGCATGACCTATATGCATGAACAGGGCGACTTGCCGATCCCGGGCATCGTCCATATCGCCCAGCCGTACTGGTTCGGCGAAGGCGGCGACATGAGTCCTGAAGAGTTCGGGATCTGGGCCGCCAACCAACTGGAAGAGAAGATCCTCGAGCTGGGCGTGGACAATGTCGGTGCTTTTATTGCCGAGCCGATCCAGGGCGCCGGTGGCGTGATCGTGCCGCCGGACAGCTACTGGCCGCGCATCAAGGAAATCCTTGCCAAGTACGACATCCTGTTTGTGGCCGACGAAGTGATTTGCGGTTTCGGCCGTACCGGTGAGTGGTTCGGTAGCGATTTCTACGACCTCAAGCCCCATATGATGACCATCGCCAAGGGCCTGACCTCGGGCTACATCCCCATGGGCGGCCTGATCGTGCGCGACGACGTGGTGGCCGTGCTCAACGAAGGCGGTGATTTCAACCACGGTTTCACCTACTCCGGTCACCCGGTGGCTGCGGCCGTGGCCCTGGAAAACATCCGCATCATGCGCGATGAAAAAATCGTTAACCGCGTCCACGACGAAACGGCACCGTATTTGCAGAAACGTCTGCGGGAGCTGGCGGATCACCCGTTGGTGGGTGAAGTGCGCGGTGTCGGCATGCTCGGTGCAATTGAGCTGGTTCAGGACAAGGCGACGCGCAAGCGTTACGAGGGCCGGGGCGTAGGCATGATCTGCCGAACCTTCTGCTTCGAGAATGGCCTGATCATGCGCGCCGTGGGCGACACCATGATCATTTCGCCGCCTCTGGTGATCAGCAAGGCTGAAATCGACGAACTGGTGACCAAGGCTCGTCAGTGCCTGGACCTGACTTTGGCGGCATTGCAGGGCTAAGTGCTAGGCTCAGTGCGCAGCGCACCGGGCAGTTATAAATGCAGGGGCTTTGGTTGAAAGCCGGCCCCTGAACTTGCCAGACTGTCGCCCTGTTTTGCTGCCCTCTGGAAGGGTCGCTGAACATAAAAGAACGTGGCCCAAAAAAGAAAAATTGGAGCATCACCAAATGAAGGCATTAGGTTTGAAGAACGCTGGCAAGACCCTCCTCGCCTTGTCCCTGATGGGCGCAATGGCGGGCGCGGTCCAGGCCGACGATAAAGTGCTGCACGTCTACAACTGGTCCGACTACATTGCACCGGACACCATCGCCAACTTTGAAAAAGAGTCGGGCATTAAAGTGGTGTACGACGTTTTTGACAGCAACGAGACACTCGAAGCCAAGTTGCTGGCAGGCAAGTCCGGCTACGACATCGTCGTACCGTCGAACAACTTCCTCGCCAAGCAGATCAAGGCCGGTGTCTACCAGGAGCTGGACAAGTCCAAGCTGTCCAACTATGGCAACCTGAACACCTCCCTGCTTAAAGCCGTGTCGGTCAGCGACCCGGACAACAAGCACGCTTTCCCGTACATGTGGGGTTCGATCGGCATCGGCTACAACCCGGACAAGGTCAAGGCCGCGCTGGGCGTGGACAAGATCGATTCGTGGGACGTGCTGCTCAAGCCTGAAAACATCGCCAAGCTCAAAAGCTGCGGCGTGAGCTTCCTCGACTCGCCGACCGAAATGCTGCCGATCGCGCTGCATTACCTGGGCCTGCCAACCGACAGCCAGAAGAAGGCCGACCTCAAGCAAGCCGAAGACCTGTTCCTGAAAATCCGTCCTTCGATCGGCTACTTCCACTCGTCCAAGTACATCTCCGACCTGGCCAACGGCAACATCTGCGTAGCCGTGGGTTACTCGGGTGACATCCAGCAGGCCAAGTCCCGCGCGGCTGAAGCCGGTGGCAAGGTCAAGGTGGCCTACGACATTCCGAAAGAAGGTGCCGGTAGCTTCTTCGACATGGTCGCCATCCCTAAAGATGCCGAAAACGTCGATGCCGCTTATAAGTTCATGAACTACCTGCTCAAGCCGGAAGTCATGGCTTCGATCACCAACAGCGTGCGTTTCCCGAACGGTAACGAGAAGGCCACCGCACTGGTCGACAAAGACATCACCAATGACCCGGGCATCTACCCGCCAGCGGATGTGCAAGCCAAGCTCTACGCCATTGCGGACTTGCCGGCTGCGACCCAGCGTGAAATGACACGCAGCTGGACCAAGATCAAATCCGGTAAATAAACCGGCCTTCGTTAACCACCGCGCAGCCCGCGGTGGTTAATGAAACAAATAAATGACAGAAAGTTTTGCCGGATCGGTTTATCGAGGGTAAGTTGCGCGCCGGTTTTGTTGCCGGGCAACAACTTTGGGCCCAACTATTTAAGAGGACCTCCACTTGCCAATTTCTTTGTTTCGCCAAGCCTTGCTGGTAGGTGCAGGTCTCACGCTGGCTGTCAGCGTGCAGGCCGCACCGACCGTGCATATTTATAACTGGTCGGATTACATCGGTCCCGACACCCTGGCCAACTTCGAAAAGGCCACCGGCATCAAACCCGTGTATGACGTGTTTGATTCCAACGAAACCCTGGAAGGCAAGTTACTGGCCGGGCGTACCGGCTATGACGTGGTCGTGCCGTCCAACCACTTCCTTGGCAAGCAGATCAAGGCCGGGGCGTTCCAGAAACTCGATAAGTCGCTGCTGACTCATTACGCCAACCTGGACCCTGTGCTGCTCAAGCGCCTGGAGAAGAACGACCCGGGCAACCAGTACGCCGTGCCGTACCTGTGGGGTACCAACGGCATCGGTTACAACGTCGACAAAGTGAAGGAAGTGCTGGGTGTCGACAAGATCGACTCCTGGGCCGTGCTGTTCGAACCGGAAAACATGAAGAAACTGGCCACCTGCGGTGTGTCGTTCATGGACTCGGCGGATGAAATGCTGCCGGCGGTGCTCAACTACATGGGTCTGGACCCTAACAGCACCAACCCTGAAGACTACAAGAAGGCCGAGGAAAAGCTGCTCAAAGTGCGGCCCTACGTGACCTACTTCCATTCTTCCAAATACATCTCCGACCTGGCCAACGGCAACATCTGCGTGGCCGCCGGGTTCTCCGGCGATGTATTCCAGGCCAAGGCTCGTGCAAGCGAAGCGGGCAAAGGCGTGAACATCGCCTACGCAATTCCGAAGGAAGGCGGCAACCTGTGGTTTGACGTGCTGGCGATCCCCAAGGACGCCACCAACATCAAGGAAGCCCACGCCTTCATCAACTATTTACTGCAATCTGAGGTGATCGCCCAGGTCAGTGACACCGTCGGTTACGCCAACCCTAACCCAGGGGCGGACAAACTGATGGAGCAATCGATACGCACCGACGAAGCGGTTTACCCACCGCAGGCGGTTCTCGACCGGACATTCGTCAACTTCGAGCTACCCCCGAAAGTGCAACGTCTAATGACCCGTAGCTGGACCAAGGTCAAGACGGGCAAGTAAGGCTCAAACTATCCAAGGTTCGCCCGCTTCGGGCGAACTGCACTCTTTTTTTTGGGAGTTTCGTAAATGGCAGTTGCCTCCGGCGCCTATAAGAAAGCCCTCGAGGGCGACCAGACACCGAAAAAGGTGCTGGTCAAAATCGACCGGGTCACGAAGAAGTTCGACGAGACGATTGCCGTGGACGATGTGTCCCTGGAAATCAAGAAAGGCGAGATCTTCGCCTTGCTCGGCGGTTCGGGTTCGGGCAAGTCCACCCTGCTGCGCATGCTCGCAGGCTTCGAGCGCCCGACAGAAGGTCGGATTTACCTCGACGGCGTGGACATCACCGACATGCCGCCCTACGAGCGGCCGATCAACATGATGTTCCAGTCCTACGCCTTGTTCCCCCACATGACCGTGGCGCAGAACATTGCGTTCGGCCTGCAACAGGACAAGATCCCCAAGGCCGAGGTCGATGCCCGCGTGGCCGAAATGCTCAAGCTGGTCCAGATGAGCCAGTACGCCAAGCGCAAGCCGCACCAGTTGTCCGGTGGCCAGCGTCAGCGGGTGGCGCTGGCCCGCTCCCTGGCCAAGCGCCCGAAACTGCTGCTGCTCGATGAGCCCATGGGCGCCCTCGACAAGAAGCTGCGCTCGCAGATGCAACTGGAACTGGTGGAGATCATCGAGCGCGTCGGCGTGACCTGCGTGATGGTGACGCACGATCAGGAAGAGGCCATGACCATGGCCGAGCGCATCGCGATCATGCACCTGGGCTGGATCGCCCAGATCGGCAGCCCGATCGACATCTACGAGACGCCGACCAGCCGCCTGGTGTGCGAATTCATCGGTAACGTCAACATCTTCGACACCCAGGTGGTGGATGACGCCGAAGGTCACGCGGTGCTCAAGTGCCCGGACCTGGACCGCGACATCTACGTGGGCTACGGCATCGCGACCTCGGTGGAAGACAAGTCGGTGACCTATGCCATCCGCCCGGAAAAACTGTTGGTCACCACCGAAATGCCGACCTGCGAGCACAACTGGTCCAGCGGCAAGGTGCACGACATCGCCTACCTGGGCGGCCACTCGGTGTTCTACGTCGAGCTGCCAAGCGGCAAGCTGGTGCAGTCCTTCGTCGCCAACGCCGAACGCCGTGGCCAGCGCCCAACCTGGGGTGACCAGGTCTACGTGTGGTGGGAAGACGATAGCGGCGTGGTACTGCGCACATGAACATGAAGAAGCTCAAGCGGCGCTTGCACCGCATCGTCCCCAGCGGCAAGCAGGTGGTCATCGGGATTCCGTTCCTGTGGCTGTTCCTGTTTTTCGCCTTGCCGTTTTTCATCGTCCTGAAAATCAGCTTCGCCGAAGCCGACGTGGCGATCCCGCCGTACACCGAGATCTACACCTACGTCGAGCAGAAGCTGCAGGTGGTGCTGAACCTGGCCAACTACAGTTTGCTGGCAGGTGATGAGCTGTACATCGCGGCGTACCTGGGCTCGCTGAAGATGGCGTTCTTCAGCACGCTGCTGTGCCTGCTGATCGGCTACCCGATGGCCTATGCCATTGCCACCGCGCGCAAAGAGATGCAGACCGTGCTGGTGCTGCTGATCATGATGCCGACCTGGACCGCGATCCTGATCCGCGTGTATGCGTGGATGGGCATCCTCAGCAACAACGGCCTGCTCAATGGCTTCCTGATGTCCATGGGGTTGATCAACGAACCGCTGCAGATCCTCAACACCAACATCGCGGTGTATATCGGCGTGGTGTATTCGTACCTGCCGTTCATGATCCTGCCGCTGTACGCCAACCTGGTGAAGCATGACCAGAGCCTGCTGGAAGCCGCATCGGACCTGGGTTCGAGCACCTTCAACAGCTTCTGGAAAATCACCGTGCCGCTGTCCAAGAACGGCATCATCGCCGGCTGCATGCTGGTGTTTATCCCGGTGGTGGGCGAGTTCGTGATCCCGGAACTGCTCGGCGGCCCGGAAACCCTGATGATCGGTAAAGTGTTGTGGCAAGAATTCTTCAACAACCGTGACTGGCCGGTGGCGTCTGCCCTGGCGGTAGTGATGCTGGCGATCCTGATCGTGCCCATCATTCTGTTTAACCGCAGCCAAGCCAAAGAGATGGAGGGCAAGATATGAAGCGCGTCAGTTTCTCAAGCTTCATGCTGGTGGCGGGGTTGTTGTTCATCTACCTGCCGATGCTGATCCTGGTGATCTACTCGTTCAACGAATCCAAGCTGGTGACGGTGTGGGGCGGTTGGTCGATCAAGTGGTACGTGGGCCTGTTGGACAATACCCAGTTGATGGGCTCGGTGGCACGTTCCCTGGAAATCGCCTGCTACACGGCGGTGGCCGCCGTGGCCCTGGGTACGTTGGCGGCGTTTGTGCTGACGCGCATCAGCCAGTTCAAGGGCCGCACGCTGTTCGGCGGCCTGGTGACCGCGCCGTTGGTGATGCCGGAAGTGATCACCGGTCTGTCGCTGCTGCTGCTGTTCGTGGCCATGGCGCAGATGATCGGCTGGCCCCAGGAGCGTGGCATCGTCACCATCTGGATCGCCCACACCACGTTCTGTGCCGCTTATGTGGCGGTGGTGGTATCGGCGCGCCTGCGTGAGCTGGACCTGTCGATCGAAGAGGCGGCGATGGACCTGGGTGCACGGCCGTGGAAGGTGTTCTTCCTGATCACCATCCCGATGATCGCGCCGTCGCTGGCGGCGGGCGGCATGATGTCGTTCGCACTGTCCCTGGATGACCTGGTACTGGCCAGCTTCGTGTCGGGGCCGGGTTCGACGACATTGCCGATGGAAGTGTTCTCGGCGGTACGCCTGGGGGTTAAACCCGAGATCAACGCCGTGGCCAGCCTGATTCTGCTGGCAGTGTCGCTGGTGACCTTCCTGGTGTGGTTCTTCAGCCGGCGTGCCGAAGAAATGCGCAAGAAAGCGATCCAGCAGGCGATTGAAGAAGCTGCTGCCGATGGCTGGCAGCAGCCGGACAAGCGTCGGGCTCCAGCGCCGGTCTAAAGGTCTGTGCGGTCCAAATGTGGGAGGGGGCTTGCTCCCGATGGCGGTGGGTCAGTCAATAGATGCAGTGACTGACACTCAGCAATCGGGGGCAAGCCCCCTCCCACAGTTTTGACCGCATTCCAGATTGGCTATGCAGCCCACGGCGACGTGCGAATCACCTCGACAAAATTCATCGGCTTGAACCCCGGTTCCTGATCCACCAGCACATCGGTCTTCACGTTGCCGAACGTGGTCTGCGGGCGATGGCGCAAGCCGTCGGCAAACGCGCAGATGATGCACTCCTTGAACCCTTCACCGCGTGGATGCGCATGCACCACGGCTTCGCGCTGCACGCTGCTGAACGCGGCGTAGTCCATGCCCAGCACGTCCATTTCCACACCGGCGGTCACCAATGCCACGGTCGGGCGCAGGTGCTGCGGCACGCCCGGCGTGGTGTGCAGGGCGATAGACAGCCACACCTGTTCGATATCGTCGTCGCTCAGCCCGTAAGGCTTGAGGAAGGCCGCGGCGGCGTTGGCGCCGTCCACTTCGAAACGCTGGTCATCACTGCGATGGCCTGCCACCAGGCCCAGGTCATGGAACATGGCGCCGACGTAGAGCAGTTCCGGGTTGTAGGCCAGTTGCTTGCGTTTACCGCTCAATGCGCCGAACAGGAACACCCGGCGGGAATGGTGGTAGAGCAGGTCGGACTCAATGTCGCGGATGTATTCGGTGGTGGCCCTGGCCAGGGCGCTGTCCGGGATCTTGATACCGGCGATGGTGGTGGTCATGGTGGTTCTCCTCTGGAAAGCAGTCAGTTTGGTCGCTGGTCGGTGCAGCGACCATCGCGGTGAGAGCGCGATCCCGGCCAATGTGCCGACACATCGTGCCAAGCAGAAATCGACTAGGGTGTAGCGGGCGATATCACTCTGGAAGCCTGCGAAAATCCCAGTGTGGGAGGGGGCTTGCTCCCGATTGCTGAGTACCAGGCACTGCATCTGCTGACTGATACAGCGCCATCGGGAGCAAGCCCCCTCCCACAGGGTTTGCATTTTATTCCGCTAGAAAAAGGTGTCTGTGAGCATGCACAAGACCGTCGCGATCCTGATCTTCCCCGGCGTCCAGTCACTGGATGTGACCGGTCCCATGGACGTGTTCTACGAGGCCAACCGCTTTCTGGTGCCTGAAGATCATTACCAGTTGGAAGTGATAGGTTTAGGCCACGGCACGATGGCGGCTTCCAATGGCCTGTCACTCCAGGCCCATAATCATTACAGCGAAGCCCTGCAGGCCTATGACCTGCTGCTGGTCGCGGGCGGCCCGCAGTTACCCTTCGAGGACTTCGGCGCTCCGTTCGATGATTGGCTGCGTGGCGCCACCGCCCGGGCGCGACGGTTTGGCTCAATCTGCAACGGGGCCTTCATGCTGGCGCGCGCCGGATTGCTGGACGGAAAAACCGTCACCACTCATTGGAACGACGCCGCCGACCTGGCGCGTCTGTGCCCCTCGGCCCAGATCGAAGCCGACCGCCTCTACGTACAGGACGGCAACCTCTACACCTCGGCGGGCGTCACCGCAGGCATCGACCTGTCGCTGTACCTGCTGGCCCAGGACCACGGCCCTGAAGTGGCGTTGAGCGTGGCCAAGCGCCTGGTGGTGTTCACCCAGCGTTCCGGCGGGCAGTCGCAGTTCAGCCCGTTCCTCACGCCCCACGCCGAAACCACCTCGGCGGTGGCGCTGGTGCAGTTATACGTATTGGCGAACCTGACCGGCGACCTGACCATCGCCGACCTGGCCAAGGCCGCCAACATGAGCGCGCGCAACTTCTCCCGGGTGTTTGCCCGTGAGGCGCGGATTACGCCAGCGGAGTTTGTCGAACGGGCGCGGGTGGATGCTGCGCGGGTGATGCTCGAAAGTACGCATGCGCCGCTGAAAACCGTGGCCTATCAATGCGGGTTTCGCGATGCCCAGCACATGCGCAGCGTGTTCAACCGCCGGCTGGGCGTGACGCCGCAACAGTTCCGGCTCAATTTTGCGGCACCGGTCTAAGCCCCTTCCACAGGTTGACCGATTTCCAAGGGGCTATCGCGCCGGCAGCAGTTTCAGCGTGCCGCGGGTATTGGCCGTGACTTCCTCATCACTGAAATGCGCCTGCTCGTAACCCCCTTCGATATAGGTCTCGGCCTGGTCGCCATAGTGCTTGTCGAACGGCACGCCGCTTTGCCCCACCGGATTGATGGTGAGGGCGTGGGCCACGTCGGCAAAGTCGATCAGGCGCCGGGTGGACGGGCCGTAGGTCACCGGCCAGGGCGCGGGGCCGATGACGGCCGACTGGTTGTTCGGCACTTCGTGGGTGCCGGGGGCCGGGAACGGACCGACGTTGACGATCAGGTCCAAGGGTTTCTGCGAGCCCAGCGGATGGCCGTGGGTCAGGGTATGGGCCTTGCCCCAATGCCATTGTGTCGGGTCATCGCCGAAGGTGGCCTTGAGGTGCGCGAGGCTATTGTCCCAGGCCCGTTTGACGGTGTCGGCGCGCTTGCCGTCCCACCAGGGCGAGGCCGGGTCGGCAGCCAGGCGGGGCAGGGCGGCGTCGATCACGCGGGTGGTGAGCAGGGTCTTGAACATCCCGTCACCCAGCTTCGGGTGGAAGGCCGCGTCGGCGAGGTTGAACAGGAACTGGTTGAATAGCGTGGCGCTGGTGGAATCCAGCGGGTAGTCACCCTTCCAGCCGGCCAGCTGTTCCACCAGCTTCAACTGCGCCGGGTCCGTGACCACCTCGCGCAGCACCGGCAACAGCGGCGCCAGCAGGCGCGGGCCGAAGGCGGTGGTGGTGCCCAGTTGCAGGGCCTGGCTGTTGGTCACATCCCACTTCACGCTCTTGTCGCTCAACTGCGCGTTCAACTGCTGGCCCCGGTCGGCGAGGTTGTAATAGCCGGGGATTTCCATGCCGGTGGGCGACACCGGCTGGGCATTGGCCGACACCACATAGCCCCGCGCCGGGTTTTCTTCCTGGGGGTTGGCGCTGAAGGGGTAGAAGCCCAGCTTGTCGGCCTCGGCGGTGCTGCCGTCGAGGATAAACCCTGGGTGGGTACCTGCCGGGCGAATCGGCAACTGTGCCGCCGCCCACCAGCCGATATCGCCCCTGGCATTGGCCCACACGATATTCAGCCCCGGTGCGGACACCTTTGCCGCCGCCGTACGGGCCTTGGCCAACGTGTCGGCGCGGTTGAGCTGGTAGAAACCTTCGAGGATCGGGTTCTGGGTGTCGAGGAACGCCCACCACATGGCAATCGGCGTCTTGCCGCCGTTCTCGCCAAGCACGTCATTGACGATCGGGCCGTGGGGTGACTGGCGCAGGGTGAGGCTGACCGGTGCCTGGCCTTTGACGGCGATCTGTTGCTCGCTGCGGGTCATGTCGACCCACTGGCCGTGGTACCAGACCTGGTTGGGGTTGTCCGGGTTGACCTTTTCGGCGATCAGGTCGAGGTCGTCGTTCTGGAACATGGTCAGGCTCCAGCCGAAATCCAGGTTGTGCCCCAGGAACGCTACGGGTACCAGCGCGTTGTGATAGCCATACAGCTCGAAGCCCGGCGCCGACAGCTGCGCCTCGTACCACACCGACGGCACCGAGAAGCGAATATGCGGGTCACCCGCCAGCAGCGGTTTGCCGCTCTTGGTGCGACTGCCACTGATGGCCCAGGCGTTGCTGCCCTCGAACTGCGGCAAACCGTTGTCGGCCAGGGCCTGCTCACTCAGCGCGGCGAGGGCGCCGAGGGTTTTCCAGTCACTGTCGGCGAGGTTGAGGGCGCCCTTGGGTTGCCAGTCGAGGTCGAAGACGTTCAGGTAGTCGCTGCCCAGTTGGTCGCGGACGTAAGTCAGCAAGGGCTCGGTACGAAATGCAGCGGCAAAACTGTAGGCCATGTACCCGGCGACGCTGATGGTGTCCTCGGCGGTAAACGCGCGCCTGGGGATGCCCAGCACGTCGAACTCCATCGGGCGGGCGTGGCTGCCCTGATACTGGTTGATCCCGTCCAGATAGGCCTGCAGGGCCTTCCAGTGCGCCGACTCATGGTCCTGCTGGGCCACGTAGGTGGCGGCGCGGTCGCGAATGCGCAGGCTGCGGAACAGCTTGTCGGTCTCCAGCAGCTTCGGCCCGAGCACCTCGGCCAGTTCGCCACGGGCCAGGCGGCGCATGATCTCCATCTGGAACAGGCGGTCCTGGGCATGCACGTAGCCCAGGGCGCGATACAGGTCGGTCTCGTTCTCGGCGCGAATATGCGGCACGCCACGGTCGTCGTAGCGCACGGTGACCGAGCCTTGCAGGTTGGCCAGTTCAACCGTGCCCTGGCGGGTGGGTTGCTTGCTGTAGACGTACCAGCCCGCACCGAGGCCGATCAGTACCAGCAGAACCGCAAGAACCTGCAGGACGCGCTTCATGAACATTCCTTACCAAGAGTGGGGTGGCGGGCTACTCATCTTTCGACCACGAACAATAGCAGCCCACCGCCAGGGTGTGCGTGGCGTTCACATCTCGGCCGGCTTCAAGGGCTTTCAGGATCGGCTCGATAAAACTGTTACTGGCGTTGCACGTCAGCCCTTCGCTGTAGGGCCCGAAATACGCGAGCTTGCCGGTGCGGTCCCAGATGCCCACGGCCGGGCTGGCCGGCACCTGGTCGGCGCCGGGCAGGGCGGTGAGGGTTTTCATCTTGCGCAGGTTATCGGGCAACTGGCCGTGGCTGCCGGCTTTTTGCAGGGCATAGAACTCGACGCCCTGGGGCGCGTATTGCTCGATCAACTCGCCCAGGTGCTGCTGGTTGCCGACGTTGCACGGGCACGCCGGATCCCAGAAATGCACCAGGCGGATCGGCCCGGGGCCGCTGAGTTCGGCGGGCAGGCGCAGAGGGTCGCCGGAGAATACCGCGGTGTGTTCGCTGAAGGCACGCAGGTAGCGGCCCTGGAACCAGTCATACGCCGCCCACAGCACACCGGCGCAGATGATCAGGATCAGGCTGGCGAACAGGGCGTTACGGTAAGGCTGTCGCATTCGGATCTATCCTCGCAGGTCGCGTAGCTTGCCATGCTTGTCCTGACAGATGAATATCGCAGCTCGATATTCATCTTCGCCGCAAGTCTGGAACCCTTTATGCCTGTGACCTTTGACCCTGATCACCTTCGCGAAAGCCTGCGGCCCCTGGTGGATGCGCAACCGCTTTCAGCCGAAGCGCGGGTCTACCAGCGTTTCTATGGGCTGGACCTGAGTGCACGCAAAGTGCCGGCGGTGAGTCGGCTGGGGCGTTTCGAGGTGGCTGGGTTCGAGGTGGTCGCCCAGGTGTGGTGGCCGCCCGTGCCGGTGGCGACGATGTTTATGTTCCACGGCTTCTACGACCATATGGGCCTGTATCGCCACGTGGTGGACTGGGCCTTGGACCAGGGCTTTGTGGTAATCGCCTGCGATTTGCCGGGCCATGGCTTGTCCAGCGGCGTGCGCGCCAGCATCGATGATTTTGCCGTGTACCAGGATGTGGTGCAGGCACTGTTCGCCCAGGCCCAAGCGCTGCAATTGCCGCAGCCCTGGCACTTGTTCGGGCAAAGCACCGGCGGCGCGGTGGTGGTGGACCACTTGCTCAACCATGGCGCTACCAGTCCGGCGCAAGGCAAGACCTTCCTGCTCTCACCGCTGGTGCGGCCGCGTGCGTGGGGATGGTCGCAGGTCAGCTATTACCTGCTGCGCCCGTTCGTCAAAGGCATCGCCCGGCGCTTCAGCGAGAACACTCACGACCCGGCGTTCAAGCCGTTCCTGGAAGCCGACCCGCTGCAACCCCGGCAACTGCCCACCGCCTGGGTAGGCGCCCTGGCGCGCTGGATCAAACGCATCGAAGCCGCGCCACGCAGCCCTCGGCGGCCGGTGATTGTGCAGGGTGAGGAAGACATGACGGTGGATTGGCAGCACAACTTGCAGGTGCTGCGGGGCAAGTTCGACCAGCCCGAGGTGTTGATGCTGTCGCGCGGCCGGCATCACTTGGCGAATGAGATTCCTGAGATTCGTGAAGAGTACTTCCGGTATTTGACAGACCATTTGAAATAACACAATCCAAATGTGGGAGGGGGCTTGCCCCCGATAGCGGTGCATCAGTCAGCTTATCTGTAGCTGACCCACTGCCATCGGGGGCAAGCCCCCTCCCACATTTTATTACTGTGTCAGGCTTGAAGTGCTCTGGCCGACTGCCAGACCTGCGCGAATCGCCGCCAGCGCCGCCTGGTAATACGCCTTACCTTCCGGTGACTCCGCAAACGTCGCGAACTCCTCCAGCTCCGGGTCGGACAAATCCCGATAGACGTACAGCAGAGTGTTGTTCAGGTCATTGCCAATCTGTTGCATCAGTCGCTCGCGCTGGCCATTCAGCATGCCTTGGGCCTGGCCGCCACCCAGCAGGCCGGGGATCATCTGGCTCAAGCTGTCGGCGGCCACGCCGGCGATCGCCAGGCTCACCTCCGCCCCGGCTTCGCGGGCGGGCAGGGCCTGGGCCAGGTGGCCGATGATCAGGCTGCGGGTGGCGTCAGCCTCGATGTGCGGCAGGCCTTGGGCGTTTTTTGCCAACTGGTCACGGCGCGTGGCCAGTAACTCGGCCGCAACGACCTTGCGGCCCAGGGGCGATTGGAAAAACGCCAGGGCCGGCGCAGGGTCTGCCAGGTGCTTGCGTAGCTGGGCTTCGGCGCGCTGGTCCATGGCCTGGGCGGCAAAGCGCTTGTTGCTGTTGTCCACCAGCGCCTGGTACACCGCCGGCGGCAGGCTGTTACGGTAGCGTTGCTGGGCAGCACTGAGGGCGTCATTGAAATGCGCACGTTGTTCGGCCCAGCCGGCGACCTTGTACAACTGGTCATGGCCGTCTGCCCAGGCGGGCAAAACGCAGAACATCAGCAAGGAAAAAAACAAACGACGCATATGGACTCCTGTCAGTCGGCCACTATTGTCCGTGTCGGGCGTAGGATTTGTCGAGAAGTCCTATCAGTCAGCTGACTAAAGTGTATTCAGACGCTCGGCGGCTCTGTCGGATTCACAGGCGTATGGATACTATGCGCGCCATGCAAATACCCCTCGATCACCCCCTGCTGCAACGCATCGTCGATGACCTGGCCGAAAAAGGCTGGTCGCAGCAGAACGGCTTCCTGCCCCAGGCTCTGACCCTGGAACTGGCGGCTGAGTGCCGTAAACGTGCGGCCGAGGGTGAACTGGCCCCGGCGGCCGTGGGACGTGGGCCGGCCCAGGAGATTCGCGAGGGCATTCGTGGTGACCATATCCAGTGGCTGGAGGAGGGCGACGCGGCGGTCTGCGACAGCTATATGGCGTTGATGGACACGCTGCGCCTGGCGATGAACCGTGGTTTGTTCCTCGGCCTTGAGGATTTCGAAAGCCACTTCGCCATGTATCCCCCCGGCGCGTTTTACCTCAGGCACCTGGACCGGTTCCGCGACGATGATCGGCGCATGGTTTCGGCGGTGATCTACTTGAACGACGCCTGGTTGCCCGAGCACGGTGGCCAGCTGCGCATGTACCTCAAGGACGGCGTCGAATACGACGTGGTGCCCAGCGGTGGATGCCTGGTGGTGTTCCTGTCGGGCGAGGTGCCCCACGAAGTCTTGCCGGCTACGCGCGAGCGCCTGTCCCTCACCGGGTGGTTCCGTCGGCGCGGTAACGAGCCGTTCTAACCATGCAAAAGATTCTGATCAGCCGCTGCCTGCTTGGCCACAAGGTGCGCTACGACGGTGGGGCCAGCGGGCCGTTCGATCAACTGGCGGCGTGGCAGGCTGAAGGGCGCGTGGTTGCGATCTGCCCGGAAGTGTCGGGCGGTCTGCCGACGCCCAGGCCCTCCGCCGAGATTCCAGGTGGGCAGGGCATCGATGTCTGGGAAGGCCGCGCCCAGGTGCTGACGGCCGAGGGCGAAGACTTCAGCGCCGCCTTCCTCGACGGCGCCCGGCAAGCCTTGGCGTTGGTGCAGCGCCATCACATCCGCATCGCCATTCTCAAGGCCAATAGTCCGTCCTGCGGCAACCTGCTGACCTATGACGGCACTTTCACCGGTGTCAAGGTCAGTGGCGAAGGCGTAACGGCGGCGCTGCTCAAGCGCCATGGCGTGCAGGTGTTCAGTGAGCTGGAGTTGCCTGCGGCGGCACTGGCGTTGGCGCGCCTGTAGGGGCCTGGTCCTCGAACCACTTCTGGGACAGCGCCTTTAAACGGCCATCGTCCTTCACCCGCTTCAGCGCACCGTCCAGGCTGGTCTTGAAGGCCGGGTTGCCCTTCTGGAACGGGATCGCCAGCTCAGGCTTGTCGTGATAAGCCTCGCTGAAATCGAACTGATCCTTAAGCTCGGCAGTCATAGCGACATGGTTGATGGCCACATCGTATTTGCCGGTTGAGACCCCCGGCAGCATGTCGGCGTCATCGGTGGTGATAAACGAGGGGCGCACGTCCATTTCCTTTGCCAGCAATTCACCCAGCTCGACTTCAAAGCCGGTGAGTTTGTCGCCTTCCTTGAAATTGTACGGTGGTGTGTTGGCTTCAAGGGCGATGCGGAGTTCGCCGCGATCGTTTACATCGTCGATCAGTTCGGCATGAGCCAGAGGGCTCAGAAGGGGCAGCAACAGTAACAGGCCAGGCGAAAAGCGCATGGTCACTCCTAAAGAATTCGAATGTGCGAGGCGCCGTTCAGCATCGCTTTGCTATGGTGGTGAGTGCCTTGGACAGCAATTTGTCGCGAAGTTGTCAGAACCCTACAGATTTCATGGAAAAACTGGAGAAGCGAATGAAAGCCCTATTGTCCCGTGCAACCATTGCCAGCCTGTTGCTGGGTGCCTCGATGTTGGCGAATGCCGCCGATGTTCCGCGTACCCCCGCGCCCAAGGGAGCTGAGGTGTTTATCGTCTCGCCCAAGGATGGCGCGACCGTCGACAAAACCTTCACCGTCAAATTCGGCGTCAAGGGCCTGGACCTTGAGCCGATCGACAAGCAAGTACCAAACGCCGGCCACCATCATCTGCTGGTAGACCAGGATGTACAGTCGCTGAAGGCTGATGAGGCCATCCCAGCCACCGCCACGTCGATTCACTTCGGTAAGGCGCAGACTGAAACCGAACTGACCCTGGCTCCAGGCAAGCACACCCTGCAACTGGTCGCAGGCGACAACGTGCATCGCCAATTCGAGCCCACTGTAGCCTCGAAAGTGATCACGGTTAACGTCAAGTAAGATTTGTTCAGACAAAAAAATGGGAGGCCCCTGCGGGTCTCCCATTTTTTATGCAGCGTTTGCAGCGTTAGAACAACACGCGGCTACGGATAGTGCCGTTGATGTGTTGCAGCTTCTCTTGCGCCAGGTCCGAGTACTCGGCGTCGACGTCGATCACCACGTAGCCGACCTTCTCGTTGGTCTGCAGGAACTGACCGGAGATGTTGATGCCGTTTTCCGCGAAGACCTTGTTGATCTCCATCATCACCCCAGGGATGTTCTGGTGGATGTGCAGCAGGCGGTGCTTGCCAGGGTGAGCCGGCAGGGCCACTTCCGGGAAGTTGACGGACGAGACCGAGGTACCGTTGTCGCTGTACTTGACCAGCTTCTCCGACACTTCCAGGCCAATGTTGGCTTGGGCTTCGGCAGTGGAACCACCGATGTGCGGGGTCAGGATCACGTTGTCCAGGCCACGCAGCGGGCTTTCGAAGATGTCGTCGTTGGAGCGGGGCTCCACCGGGAACACGTCGATTGCGGCGCCGATCAGGTGCTTGTCCTTGATCGCGTCGGCCAGGGCGTCCAGCTCGACCACGGTGCCCCGTGCAGCGTTGATCAGGATGCCGCCTTTCTTGATGGCGCGGATTTCCTTCTCGCCGATCATCCACTGGGTCTCTGCGGTTTCCGGAACGTGCAGGGTGACGATGTCGGACATGCCCAGCAGCTCGGTCAGGCTCGACACCTGGGTGGCGTTGCCCAATGGCAGCTTGGTCAGGGTGTCGTAGAAGAACACCTGCATGCCGAGGCCTTCGGCCAGTACCGACAGTTGCGTGCCGATCGAGCCGTAACCGACGATACCCAGCTTCTTGCCCCGGATTTCGAAGGAGTTGGCCGCGCTCTTGATCCAGCCGCCACGGTGGCAGGAAGCGTTCTTCTCAGGGATACCGCGCAGCAGCAGGATGGCCTCGGCCAGCACCAGCTCCGCCACGGAACGGGTGTTGGAGTACGGGGCGTTGAACACTGCAATGCCGCGCTCGCGCGCTGCGTCGAGGTCGACCTGGTTGGTGCCGATGCAGAAACAGCCGACCGCCACGAGTTTCTTGGCGTGATCGAAGATCTCTTCGGTCAGCTGAGTACGGGAGCGAATGCCGATAAAGTGCGCGTCGGCGATCTTTTCCTTGAGCTGGGCTTCCGGCAGAGAACTGGTGATGTACTCAATGCTGGAGTACCCGGCGGCCTTCAGTACGTCGACGGCCGATGGGTGGACGCCTTCCAGAAGAAGGAACTTGATCTTGCTCTTATCGAGAGAAGTCTTGCTCATCTGCGTAAACCTGTATCCCGGAGAAAAATGGCAGGGAATCGGATCGCTTAAGCTGACCCGGACGGCAGGAAAGCCGTCACCGCAGAAACGCCCTTGGGCTCTGTCCTGCGGGGGCGGTATGCTAGCATACGCGCCCCGCTAAACACCTATTCCTGCGACGTGAAGCGTTCTCAGGATGACCATGAATTGTTCGAGAGTTCTGTCGATGACCCATCCTGCCCTGATTGATGAGCTAAAGACCCTGGTTGAGCCCGGCAAAGTGCTGACCGACGCCGACTCCCTGGAGGCTTACGGCAAGGATTGGACCAAGCACTTCGCGCCCGCGCCGACCGCCATCGTGTTCCCCAAGACCACCGAGCAGGTGCAGGCCATTGTCCGTTGGGCCAATGCGCACAAGGTGGCGCTGGTGCCATCCGGTGGTCGTACCGGCCTGTCGGCTGCTGCCGTGGCGGCCAATGGCGAAGTGGTCGTCTCGTTCGACTATATGAACCAGATCCTCGACGTGAACCTCACCGACCGCACCGCCGTGTGCCAGCCGGGCGTGGTCACCAAGCAATTGCAGAACGTCGCCGAAGAAAATGGCCTGTACTACCCGGTGGACTTCGCGTCGTCCGGTTCCAGCCAGATTGGCGGCAATATCGGCACCAATGCCGGCGGGATCAAGGTCATTCGCTACGGTATGACTCGCAACTGGGTGGCCGGCATGAAAGTCGTCACCGGCAAGGGCGATGTGCTGGAGCTGAACCGCGACCTGATCAAGAACGCCACCGGCTATGACATGCGCCAACTGTTTATCGGCGCCGAAGGCACCCTGGGCTTTGTGGTCGAAGCCACCATGCGCCTGGACCGTGCGCCGAAAAACCTCACCGCGATGGTGCTCGGCACCACCGATTTCGACTCGATCATGCCGGTGCTGCACGCCTTCCAGGGCAAGCTGGACCTGACCGCCTTCGAATTCTTTTCCGACAAGGCCTTGGCCAAAGTCCTCGGCCGTGGCGATGTGCCGGCGCCGTTCGAGACCGAGTGCCCGTTCTACGCGCTGCTGGAATTCGAAGCCACCACCGAAGAAGTCGCCAACCACGCCCTGGAAACCTTCGAGCACTGCGTCGAGCAGGGCTGGGTGCTGGACGGCGTGATGAGCCAGAGCGAAACCCAGTTGCACAACCTGTGGAAACTGCGCGAGTACATCTCCGAGACCATTTCCCACTGGACGCCTTACAAGAACGATATTTCGGTCACCGTCTCCAAAGTACCAGGGTTCTTGAAGGAAATTGATGCGATCGTCGGCGAACACTACCCGGACTTCGAAATCGTCTGGTTCGGCCATATCGGCGACGGCAACCTGCACCTGAACATCCTCAAGCCGGAAAACCTGAGCAAGGATGAGTTCTTCGCCAAGTGCGCCACCGTGAACAAGTGGGTGTTCGAAACCGTTCAGAAGTACAACGGTTCGATTTCCGCCGAACACGGCGTGGGCATGACCAAGCGTGATTACCTGACCTACAGCCGCTCGCCGGTTGAGATCGAATACATGAAAGCAGTGAAGGCAGTGTTCGACCCGAACGGGATCATGAACCCTGGCAAGATCTTCGCTGTTTAACCGCCCCCCGAAGGAGTCGTTTCATGAGCTACCAGCACAAGTATGTCGACGGCACCAATATCCACTTTCCTGTCGGTAAAGTGGTGTGTATTGGGCGTAACTACGCCGAACATGCCAAGGAACTGGATAACCCGGTGCCGACCGAGCCGTTGCTGTTCATCAAGCCGGGCAGTTGCGTCGTCCCGCTGGAAGGCGGTTTCAGCATTCCGACCGAGCGCGGTTCGGTGCACTACGAGGCGGAAATCGCGGTGCTGATCGGCAAGCCGCTGTCGAACAAGCCCAGCCGTGAAGAAGTGCTGGACGCCATCTCCGGCTTCGCCCCGGCCCTGGATCTGACCCTGCGCGACAAACAATCCGAGCTGAAAGCCAAGGGCCTGCCGTGGGAAATCGCCAAGTCCTTCGACGGCGCGGCGGTGATTGCACCGTTCGTGGTCGGCAGCACCTTCGCGGACGTGACCGATATTGGCATTCGCCTGACCATCAATGGCGAAGTGCGCCAGGACGGCAACAGCGCGAGCATGCTCAACCCGATCGTGCCGATGATCCAGTACATGGCCGGCTGCTTCTCGCTGCAGGCCGGCGACGTGATCCTCACCGGCACCCCGGCCGGCGTGGGCCCGTTGAATGTGGGTGATGACCTGGTGTTGGAATTGACCGGCGTAAACCGCTTCGAAAGCAGCGTTCGATAAGCACCTGATGTGGGAGGGGGCTTGCCCCTTCCACATTGGGTCCGAATCCATCTCGTGCATCGGCTTTTGCATTTTTTTCACACCCCATCCGGATAATCCTCAGCCTCCTGCGCGCGGGTCCATTGATCCTGTGCTATCACCTACCGCTGACTTTCCGGAAAAGCACCCCATGGCCGTGTCCCTGCCTTCCGCCACACCCAAGCCGCGCTCTCGCTTTGCCTTGCGCTGGTATTCCTGGCTATTTCTGGCGGGTGCCATCGTGTACGGCATTTCCTGGGCCATGCATTGGGACGATCGCGGCGTGCTGTGGCTGTTGGAGGGCTTTGAAACGCCCGCCGAGCGCAGCGAAAGTGTGTGGTTGCCTGACTATCACGTTGTCATCGACGCCAAGGTTTTGCCGGGCATGGAGAAAGACGAAGCCTCGGACGTCTCCTATAACCCGCAGACCAAAACCCTGTTTTCCGTCATGGGTAAAAACCCGTTCCTGGTCGAGCTGAGCCTGCAAGGCGACGTATTGCGCAAGATGCCGCTCAATGGCTGGGACAACCCGGAAGGCTTGACCGTGATGGAAAATGGCCTGATGGCCGTGGTCGACGAACGCCAGCACAACCTGACCATCGTCAAGATCGACGCTGCCACCCAGCAATTGAACAAGGCCGACTTCCCGAGCTATGACCTGGGCCCGTCCAAGGATCAGAACAAAGCGTTCGAGGGGCTTACCTGGGACAAGCGCAATCAGCAATTTGTGCTGGGTGAAGAGCGGCCGCCGGCGTTGTTCACCTGGAAAAGCGACGGCAGCCAGACCCTGGTCGGCGATAAACAGAAACTGGCCAGCAAAGAGCTGGACATGCGCAACCTTTCGGCCCTGGCCATCGACCCGCGCACCGGCCATCTGCTGGTGTTATCGGCCGACTCCCACTTGTTGCTGGAGTTGGACGAGAAGGGTGAACAAGTCAGCTTCATGACCCTGCTCGGTGGCTTCAACGGCCTCAAGAACACCATCCCCCGTGCGGAGGGGGTCACCATGGATGAGGACGGCACGCTCTATATGGTCAGTGAGCCAAACCTGTTCTATCGTTTCGAAAAGCAGAAATAACAGACGAATCACGTCGGATATTTCTCTATTAGCGGCATTCGCCAGACACCAGGGTGCGTTTAAGTTTAAATTCAGACAGGCGTGATATTCATTCGCCACTTTTGACTTTGAGCACCGCCCGATGCGTCGATTTGCCCGCCCCAAACCCATTCTTTTTATGCTGGTGTTGATCGCCCTGGTCAGCGCCGGGGCGGTTGCGCAGCATTTTCGCCTGTTCGAGCGCGCCTGGTTCAACTGGCAGGCCTGGCGTCAGCCGGCGGACGAGCGCTCCATCGGCCTGGCGGATTACCGAGTGACCCTTGAGGCCCAGGTTATCGAAGGGCTCGACGACGATGTCTCGGCCCTCACCTACGACCCGGTACGCAAGAGCCTGTTTACCGTCACCAATAAAAATGCCGAGCTGATCGAGCTGTCCCTTGAGGGCAAGATCCTGCGACGCATCCCGTTGGTGGGGTTTGGTGATGCCGAGGCGGTGGAATTTATCAGCGACAACATCTATGTCATCACCGACGAGCGCCAGCAGCGGCTGATCAAGGTGCATGTGGACGACGATACCCAATTCCTCGACGCCGCCGATGCGGAACAGATGACCCTGGGCCTGCATGTCGGGGGCAACAAGGGGTTTGAGGGGTTGGCCTATGACTCGGTGGGCAAGCGCCTGTTCGTGGCCAAGGAACGCGACCCGATGCTGATCTACGAGGTCCATGGCTTTCCCCATTTCAAACCGGAAAAAACCTACTCGGTGCACGTGATCAACAACCCCAAGCGCGATGCCGGGCTGTTTGTGCGCGACCTGTCGAGCCTGCAATACGACGAGCGCAGCGGTCATTTGCTGGCGCTGTCGGATGAGTCGTTCCTGGTGCTGGAGCTGGATATCGACGGTCGCCCATTGAGCAGCCTGTCTCTGCTCAATGGGCGCCATGGCCTGAAAAAACGGGTGCCCCAGGCCGAAGGGATCGCCATGGATGACGAGGGCACGTTGTATCTGGTCAGCGAGCCGAACCTGTTCTACGTGTTCAAGAAACCCAATCCTTGAGACACATTGGGTTTTGCATCAGGCTTTAAGGGTTTTCACGCCTTCGGAAGTGCCCAGCAGCAGCACATCCGCCGGACGCGCCGCGAACAGGCCGTTGGTGACCACGCCGACGATGGCGTTGATCTGGGTCTCAAGCTCCACCGGGTTGGTGATCTGCATATTGAACACGTCGAGGATGATGTTGCCGTTGTCGGTCAACACGCCTTCGCGGTACACCGGATCGCCACCCAGCTTCACCAGCTCGCGAGCCACGTGGCTGCGGGCCATCGGGATGACTTCCACCGGCAGCGGGAACGCGCCGAGCACCGGTACCAGCTTGCTGGCGTCGGCGATGCAGATAAAGGTCTTGGCCACCGCCGCGACGATTTTCTCGCGGGTCAGGGCTGCACCGCCGCCCTTGATCAGGTTCAGGTGTTCGTCGCTTTCATCGGCGCCGTCGACGTAGAACTCCAGGTCGCTCACGGTGTTGAGCTCGTACACCGGAATGCCATGGCCCTTGAGGCGCGCGGCGGTGGCTTCGGAACTGGCAACGGCGCCGTCGAACGCGCCTTTGTGCCGGGCCAGCGCATCGATAAAGCAGTTGGCGGTGGAGCCGGTGCCGACACCGACGATGCTCTTGTCGTCGAGTTTGGGAAGGATTAAATCGACGGCGGCCTGGGCCACTGCCTGTTTGAGTTGATCCTGGGTCATGCGGGCTCCGGAACGGGCGGGGAGTAAAGAGGGGCGCGAGTATAACCCAACAAAACCTCCGGATTCGTGTGGTCGCCCGGCCAAACGCTGGGTTAGACTCCTTGGCCCTGCCCAACCCGCCCAGTGATTTCCGCCGATGCTTGAACAGTACGTCAAAAAGATCCTCACCTCGCGCGTCTATGACGTTGCCGTAGAAACCCCGCTGCAGACCGCCCGCCAGCTCTCCGAGCGGCTGGGCAACAAGGTCTGGCTCAAGCGTGAAGACTTGCAGCCGGTGTTCTCGTTCAAGATTCGCGGCGCGTACAACAAGCTGACTCAATTGACGGCTGAAGAGCGCGCGCGCGGCGTGGTCACGGCCTCGGCGGGCAACCATGCCCAGGGCCTGGCCCTGGCGGCCAAGGTGCTGGGGGTCAAGGCCACGATCGTGATGCCCAAGACGACTCCGGAGATCAAGGTCGAAGGCGTGCGCTCCCGTGGCGGCAAAGTGGTGCTGCACGGCGATTCCTTCCCGGAAGCCCTGGCCTACTCGCTGAAGCTGGTCGACGAAAAAGGCTACGTCTACATTCACCCCTACGATGATCCGCACACCATTGCCGGGCAGGGCACCGTGGCGATGGAGATCCTGCGCCAGCACCCGGGGCCCCTGGACGCGATTTTCGTACCGGTGGGCGGCGGCGGGCTGATCGCGGGCATTGCGGCGTACGTGAAATACCTGCGCCCGGAGATCAGGATCATCGGCGTCGAGCCGGACGACTCCAACTGCCTGCAAGCTGCCATGGCTGCCGGCGAGCGTGTGGTGCTGCCCACCGTGGGCATTTTTGCCGATGGCGTGGCGGTGGCGCAGATCGGCCAGCACACCTTCGACATCTGCAAACACTATGTGGATGAAGTGATCACCGTCAGCACCGATGAAATCTGTGCCGCGATCAAGGACATCTACGACGACACCCGTTCCATCACCGAGCCGGCCGGCGCGCTCGGCGTAGCAGGCATCAAGAAATACGTGGAGACCCGTGGCGTCACCGGCCAGGTCCTGGTGGCCATCGACTCCGGCGCCAACGTCAACTTCGACCGCCTGCGCCATGTGGCCGAGCGCGCCGAGCTGGGTGAAGGTCGCGAAGCCATTATTGCCGTGACCATCCCTGAGAAACCGGGCAGCTTCAAGGCGTTCTGCGAGGCGGTGGGCAAGCGCCAGATCACCGAGTTCAACTACCGCTACCACTCCGGCAGCGAAGCGCACATCTTTGTCGGCGTGCAGACCCACCCGGAAAACGACCCGCGCAGTGCGCTGATCGCCAGCCTCACCAGCCAGGGTTTCCCGGTGCTGGACCTGACCGAGAACGAACTGGCCAAGTTGCACATCCGCCATATGGTGGGTGGGCATGCGGCCCAGGTCAGTGATGAAGTGGTGTTTCGCTTCGAATTCCCGGAGCGTCCGGGGGCCTTGTTCAACTTTCTTAATAAATTGGGCGGGCGCTGGAACATCTCGATGTTCCACTATCGCAACCACGGTGCCGCTGACGGCCGTGTGGTCGCCGGCCTGCAAGTGCCGGCGAACGAGCGCCATCTGGTCCCGGCGGCCCTGGAAGCCATTGGCTACCCGTATTGGGATGAAAGCGATAACCCGGCCTACAAACTGTTTCTCGGTTGAGCGACTACGCTGATTGGGGCGGCCTTTAAGGAAAACGACAGATGGAAACCCTTACCACCCTCAAAGTTATCCACGTAGCCGCCACGGTGTTGCTGCTGCTCAGCGGCCTCGGCCTGGCGCTGCTGGCCTGGCGCAAGCGCAGCGCCGGCCCGGCCGTGACCGTGCAGCGCCCGTGGGCGTTCGTGTGGTTACTGATGGGCGTTTGCATGGTCAGCATGCCGTTTACCGGCTGGTGGCTGGTGCACCTGGTCGGCTGGCCGCTGGGGCAGGCCTGGATCCTGGGTTCCAGCATCCTCTACACCGTGGCCGCGCTGGCCTGGTTCTGGCTGGTGGCACGGCTTAATCGGCTGCGCAAAGGCGAGGGCGGCAGCCTGAATTTCACCCTGGTGCTGGCGGTGGTAAGCCTGGTGGGGTTTGTGGCGATTGCCGGGCTCATGGGCGCCAAGCCGGTTTAATGCGGTGAGGGCTTCTGTGGTGAGCGGGCTTGCCCCGCGCTGGGCTGCGAAGCAGCCCCGACAAAGGCCCGCATTTTTCCTGATGAGAC
>NZ_JAFMZG010000018.1:0-79860 GCF_049132125.1 Pseudomonas sp. NFX5 | reverse complement strand
AAGCAGCCCCGACAAAGGCCCGCATTTTTCCTGATGAGACCGGTTGGCAGGTTTTGGGGCTGCTTCGCAGCCCAGCGCGGGGCAAGCCCGCTCACCACGGTTACTCGCTACGCAGGGTAATCACCGGCCAACCCCGTTTCTCGGCTTCAGCGCGCAGATTCGGATCCGGATCCACCGCCACCGGATGCGTCACCTGCTCCAACAGCGGCAGGTCATTCATCGAGTCGCTGTAGAAGTAACTGTCTTCCAGGCTGTGCCCGGTTTCTTCCAACCACCGATTCAAGCGCGTCACCTTGCCTTCACGAAAGCACGGCACATCAGTGCTGCGCCCGGTGTAGCGGCCATTTTCCATCTCGCACTCGGTGGCGATCAGCGTCTCGACGCCCAGGCGTGCGGCAATTGGCGCGGTGACGAAACGGTTGGTGGCGGTGATGATCACCAGCTTGTCGCCAGCGGCGCGGTGCTTGGCCAGCAGTTCAGCGGCCAGGGGCAGCATGATCGGCTCGATGCAGTCGCGCATATAGTCGTTATGCCATTCGTCCAGCTGGGCCATCTCGGTGCGGCCGAGGATTTCCAGGCAGAAGTTCAGGTAGGCGACGTTGTCCAGCTTGCCGGCCAGGTAGTCCTGGTAGAACTCGTCGTTGCGGGCTTTGTAGGCGACCGCGTCGAGAATCCCCCGCTCGCAGAGGTAATCGCCCCAGGCGTGGTCGCTGTCACCGCCGAGAAGGGTGTTGTCCAAGTCGAATAAAGCCAGGCGCATTGCAGTTACTCGCTGAAAAGTCTGTAAAAAGGCGTCCAGAATACGGTCTTTTCACAAGAGTGCACATAAGGTAAGAAGCCTCGTTGCCGCTGGAACAACCTTTGTGGAACAATGCGGCGACATGCGTTTGCGAGGTTGTTGCCGTGATCGACCCCGATGGTTTCCGTCCTAATGTCGGGATTATTCTTACGAATGATGCCGGACAGGTGCTATGGGCTCGCCGAATCAACCAAGATGCCTGGCAGTTTCCTCAAGGCGGAATCAACCCCGACGAAACCCCTGAAGACGCCTTGTACCGTGAGTTGAACGAAGAAGTCGGCCTTGAGCGTGAAGATGTGCAGATTTTGGCCTGTACCCGGGGCTGGTTGCGCTATCGTTTGCCGCAACGCCTGGTGCGTACCCACAGCCAACCGCTGTGCATCGGCCAGAAGCAGAAATGGTTTCTCCTGCGCCTGATCTCCAACGAGCAGCGGGTGCGGATGGATTTGACCGGTAAGCCGGAGTTCGATGGCTGGCGTTGGGTCAGTTATTGGTACCCGCTGGGCCAGGTGGTGACATTCAAGCGCGAGGTTTATCGTCGCGCTCTCAAAGAGCTTGCCCCGCGCCTTTTAGCGCGCGACTGACGACGGAGTTCGACCCCGAGCCATGCTCAATACGCTGCGCAAGATCGTCCAGGAAGTTAACTCCGCCAAGGATCTCAAGGCGGCGTTGGGGATTATTGTGTTGCGCGTCAAGGAAGCCATGGGCAGCCAGGTCTGCTCGGTTTACCTGCTGGACCCAGAGACCAACCGTTTTGTGCTGATGGCCACCGAGGGCTTGAACAAGCGCTCCATCGGCAAGGTCAGCATGGCGCCCAATGAAGGTCTGGTGGGCTTGGTGGGGACGCGTGAAGAACCCCTGAACCTTGAAAACGCGGCCGATCACCCGCGTTATCGCTACTTTGCCGAAACCGGCGAAGAGCGCTACGCCTCGTTCCTCGGCGCACCGATCATTCACCACCGCCGCGTCGTCGGCGTATTGGTCATCCAGCAAAAAGAACGTCGCCAGTTCGACGAGGGCGAAGAAGCCTTCCTCGTGACCATGAGCGCGCAGCTCGCCGGGGTTATCGCCCACGCCGAAGCCACCGGCTCGATTCGCGGCCTGGGCGGCCAGGGCAAGGGGATCCAGGAAGCCAAGTTCGTCGGTGTACCGGGTTCACCGGGGGCGGCGGTCGGTACTGCCGTGGTCATGTTGCCGCCGGCCGACCTCGATGTGGTGCCGGACAAGCACGTCGACGACATCGACGCTGAAATCAAACTGTTCAAGACGGCCCTGGAAGGCGTGCGCGCCGACATGCGCAACCTGTCGACCAAGCTGGCCACCCAGCTGCGCCCCGAAGAGCGCGCGTTGTTCGACGTGTACCAGATGATGCTCGACGACGCGTCCCTCGGGAACGAAGTCAAGACCGTGATCAAGACCGGCCAGTGGGCCCAGGGCGCGCTGCGCCAGGTGGTCACCGATCACGTCAACCGTTTCGAATTGATGGACGACGCCTACCTGCGCGAGCGGGCCTCGGATGTGCGTGACCTCGGCCGCCGCCTGCTGGCCTACCTGCAGGAAGACCGCAGCACCAACCTGGTCTACCCCGACAACACCATCCTGATCAGTGAAGAACTGACCGCCACCATGCTCGGCGAAGTGCCTGAAGGCAAGTTGGTGGGCCTGGTCTCGGTCCTGGGTTCGGGTAACTCCCACGTCGCGATCCTGGCCCGGGCCATGGGCATTCCGACGGTGATGGGCCTGGTGGACCTGCCGTACTCCAAGGTCGACGGTATCGACATGATCGTCGATGGCCATCGCGGCGAGGTGTTTACCAACCCCAGCGAAGTCCTGCGCAAGCAATACGCCGAGGTGGTGGAAGAAGAGAAGCAACTGGCGCTCGGGCTCGATTCCTTGCGCGAACTGCCGTGCGTGACCCTCGACGGTCACCGTGTACCGCTGCTGGTCAACACCGGCCTGCTGGCCGATGTGGCACGCGCGCAACAGCGCGGTGCCGAAGGGGTGGGGCTGTACCGCACTGAAGTGCCGTTCATGATCAACCAGCGGTTCCCGAGTGAGAAGGAGCAACTGGCGATTTATCGCGAGCAACTGTCCGCCTTCCACCCGTTGCCGGTGACCATGCGCAGCCTGGACATTGGCGGCGACAAGTCACTGTCGTATTTCCCGATCAAGGAAGACAACCCCTTCCTCGGCTGGCGCGGTATTCGCGTTACCCTCGACCACCCTGAAATCTTCCTGGTGCAGACCCGTGCCATGCTCAAGGCCAGCGAAGGCCTGAACAACCTGCGCATCCTGCTGCCGATGATCTCCGGCACCCATGAGCTGGAAGAAGCCTTGCACCTGATCCACCGTGCCTGGGGCGAAGTGCGCGACGAAGGCGCCGACGTACCGATGCCGCCGATTGGCGTGATGATCGAAATCCCGGCGGCGGTGTACCAGGCCAAGGAACTGGCGCGGCAGGTGGACTTCCTGTCCGTGGGCTCCAACGACCTGACCCAGTACCTGCTGGCCGTGGACCGTAACAACCCACGGGTGGCCGATCTTTACGACTACCTGCACCCGGCGGTGCTGCAAGCCCTGCAACACGTGGTGCGCGACGCCCATGCCGAGGGCAAGCCGGTGAGCATCTGCGGTGAAATGGCCGGTGACCCGGCGGCGGCGGTGCTGTTGATGGCGATGGGCTTTGACAGCCTGTCGATGAACGCCACCAACCTGCCGAAGGTGAAGTGGATGCTGCGCCAGGTTGAACTGAGCATGGCCAAGGATCTGCTGGCGGAGTTGATGACCATCGACAACCCGCAGGTTATCCACAGCTCGCTGCAATTGGCGCTGAAAAACCTGGGGCTGACGCGGATGATCAACCCGGCGTCTGCCAAGACCCTTTAATGGCGATACGCAGCCCCGCCCGTAGCAGCTGTCGAGCGCGCGAGGCTGCGTAGGGCGCGCTGCTGGGTAAGACGGCATCAGCGTCAGAACTTGAGTTCTACCTCTCCGAGCCGTCCACCATGCGGTCCAAAGCTGCGCTCCACCATCCGCCGCGTGCCATCGGCATTCACAATCAACGCCGTGCTCGCCCGTGTCCCATAACTGGGGCTGGCGATAAACACACTCGACAGCAAACTCTCCGTCGCCAACCCCACGCCGGTATCCGGCAGCTCGGCAAACGGTGCAATCTGCGGATCGCTCAGAATCTCCAGTAGCGCTTCGGGCCGGGGATCGTTCAGCAACTCACTCAGCGCGGCTTTGGCCTTAAGCAGTTTTGGCCAAGGTGTATCCAGCCCTGCATTGGATAACCCATACACGCCCGCTTTCAACTGCGTCGGCTCGGTGTGATTGGCGTTGTAATGCCACAACTCTTCCCGCGTCCCCACCAGCAGGTTAAACCCGGCATATTCAATCGAACGGCCATTAACGTCGGCCAAATACTGGTCAACCGGCAGCGAACCACTGAGAAACCGTGCCACCAGTTCCCCGCGGGACTTGCGTGCCGGCGGCTGGTGCGGATCACGGATATTGGTCAGGGCCGCAAACCGCCCATCGGTATTCACGCCCAGCCAGGTGCCGCCCGCTTCCTGGTCGCGGCCGGCGTAGACCTCGGGCGCATCCGGCCACTGCGCCAGCGGCAGGCTGGGGCGGGCGTAGAACTCGTCACGGTTGGCCGCGACGATCAGCGGCTGGGCATGGCCCGGCCGCCAGGCAAAAACAATCAGGCACATCAGGCGATTCCCGTTTGTGTTTTTTGCCACTCTACCCACACCGGCAGCGGCGTTCCATCGTATCCAGTTGGGTCGCATGCCTTCCATCCGTTAACATGCCGGACCTGGTTTGGGGGCTCCCATGGAATTTCTGCTGTATTTGCTGCTGGGCGCGTGCGCGGGCGTGCTCGCCGGGCTGTTTGGCGTGGGCGGCGGGATCATCATCGTGCCGGTGCTGGTGTTCAGCTTCACCTTGCAGGGCTTCGACCCGCAGGTGCTGACCCACCTGGCCGTGGGCACCTCCCTGGCGACGATCATCTTTACCTCGGTCAATGCCGTGCGTGAGCACCACCGACGTGGCGCGGTGCGTTGGCCGATCTTTGTCTGGATGACCGTGGGCATCCTGCTCGGCGCCGGCTTTGGTGCGCTGACCGCCGAGGCGATTTCCGGCCCCCACTTGCAGAAGGTCATCGGCGTATTCGCCCTGATCATCGCCGTGCAACTGGCCCTGGAGGTCAAGCCCAAGGCCAGCCGCACGGTACCGGGCAAGCTCGGCCTGACGGTGGCCGGTACCATGATCGGCTGGGCTTCGGCGATTTTCGGCATCGGCGGCGGCTCGCTGACCGTGCCGTTTTTGACCTGGCGCAGCGTGCCGATGCAACAGGCGGTGGCCACCTCGTCCGCCTGTGGCCTGCCGATTGCCCTGGCCAGTGCGTTAAGTTTCATGATTCTGGGCTGGCATGACCCGCTGTTGCCCGCTCATAGTCTAGGGTTCGTGTATTTGCCGGCGCTGCTGGGCATTGCCCTGACCAGCATGGTGTTTGCCCGTTTCGGTGCACGCCTGGCGCACCGGTTGTCGCCGCGCTTGCTCAAGCGGTTGTTCGCCGGCTTGCTGTTTTGTGTCGGTTTGAATTTTTTGCTGTAACGCAGGCTTAATCGCGCCCGGGCATGGTCCGGTCGCCATAACGAATGATTTAACGAGGAGTCGCAATGCTGCCTTACCCGCAGATCGACCCGGTGGCCCTGGCCATCGGTCCGCTGAAAATCCACTGGTACGGGTTGATGTACCTGATCGGCATCGGCGGTGCATGGCTGCTGGCCTCCCGGCGCCTGAACCGTTTCGACCCGACCTGGACCAAGGAGAAGCTCTCCGACATGGTGTTCTGGTTGTCGATGGGGGTGATCGTCGGCGGGCGCCTGGGGTATGTGCTGTTTTACGATCTCTCGGCCTACATCGCCAACCCGACGCTGATCTTCGAAGTGTGGAAAGGCGGCATGGCATTCCACGGTGGCTTTATCGGCGTGATGATCGCGGCCTGGTGGTTTGGCCGGCGCAACGGCAAGTCGTTCTTCCAACTGATGGACTTCGTCGCGCCGCTGGTGCCGATCGGCCTGGGCGCCGGGCGCATCGGCAACTTCATCAACGCCGAGTTGTGGGGCAAGCCGACCGACGTGCCGTGGGCCATGGTGTTCCCGCCGTTCAGCGACCCGGCGCAACTGCCGCGCCATCCGTCGCAGCTGTACCAGTTCGCGTTGGAAGGCGTGGCACTGTTCCTTATCCTGTACCTCTTTTCGCGCAAACCGCGCCCGACCATGGCCGTTTCCGGCATGTTCGCGCTGTTCTACGGGATCTTCCGTTTCATCGTCGAGTTCGTGCGCGTGCCGGATGCCCAGCTGGGTTACCTGGCATGGGGCTGGCTGACCATGGGACAAGTGCTCAGCCTTCCGATGATCCTGGTCGGCCTGGGCCTGCTGTGGTGGGCGTACAATCGCCCGCAACCGCTGAAGCACACCGCGCTTTAAATTCGAATGCCGAGGCCCGCGAGGTCTCGGCTTCAACGATACGGGTAATGACATGAAGCAATATCTCGAACTACTGAACGACGTCGTGACCAATGGCCTGACCAAAGGCGACCGTACCGGCACCGGCACCAAGGCCGTGTTCGCCCGTCAGTATCGGCATAACTTGGCCGACGGCTTCCCGCTGCTGACCACCAAGAAGCTTCACTTCAAAAGCATCGCCAACGAGTTGATCTGGATGTTGAGCGGCAACACCAACATCAAGTGGCTGAACGAAAACGGTGTGAAAATCTGGGACGAGTGGGCCACCGAAGACGGTGACCTGGGCCCGGTGTATGGCGAGCAGTGGACCGCCTGGCCGACCAAGGATGGCGGCACGATCAACCAGATCGACTACATGGTGCACACGCTCAAGACCAACCCTAACAGCCGTCGCATCCTGTTCCACGGCTGGAACGTCGAATACCTGCCGGACGAAACCAAAAGCCCCCAGGAAAACGCGCGCAACGGCAAGCAAGCCCTGCCACCGTGCCACCTGCTGTACCAGGCGTTCGTGCATGACGGCCATCTGTCGATGCAGTTGTACATCCGCAGCTCCGACGTATTCCTCGGCCTGCCGTACAACACCGCCGCCCTGGCGCTGCTGACCCATATGCTGGCCCAGCAATGCGACCTGATCCCCCACGAGATCATCGTCACCACCGGCGACACCCACGCCTACAGCAACCATATGGAGCAGATTCGCACCCAGCTGGCGCGCACGCCGAAGAAGCTGCCGGAACTGGTGATCAAGCGTAAGCCCGAATCGATCTACGACTATAAATTCGAAGACTTCGAAATCGTAGGCTACGAGGCCGATCCAAGCATTAAAGCCGACGTCGCCATTTAAAAGGACTGTCTCGGTCAAAATGTGGGAGGGGGCTTGCCCCCGATAGCGGTGGATCAGTTAAGTGAAAAATGACTGACACACCGCCATCGGGGGCAAGCCCCCTCCCACATTTAAACCGTGTTCGCTTGAGTTAATGCCCGTGGCTTCTCCCTACATGTGAGGGCTCGGCCTCGCTGGCGGCCACACCGCCGTTGACCTCCAGTCGCTGCAAAATCCCACAGTGGTCCCCACCGCCACAGCGTTGGCGCAGGTCCAGCAACTGCTCCTGCAACGCCAGCAGCCCGTCAATCCGCGCTTTCACATGGTGGATATGCTCGTCGATCAACGCATTCACGTTTTCACACTGGTCCTGGGGGCTGTCCCGTAGCCCGAGCAGGCTGCGGATCTCTTCCAGGGTCATGTCGAGGCTGCGGCAGTTGCGGATGAAGATCAGCCGCTCGGTGTGCGCCTGGGTGTACACGCGGTAGTTGGCTTCGGTGCGTGCCGGGGGTGGCAGCAGGCCTTCCTTCTCGTAATAACGGATGGTTTCCACCGGACAGTCGGTCAGTTTGGCCAGTTCGCCGATCTTCATTACAGCAATCTCCAAATGGGTGCTTGACCCTATAGTGGCTACAGGGTCTTTACTTGGCAACAGGCACCTTACGGACGCGACCTGATGAGCGACTCCATTCACACCCCGCACAAACACGACCATGACCACGATCATGGGCCGAAGAAACTCACCCCCGTGCACGATCACGGCCATGGCGGTTCCTGCTGTTCCGGCACGCCCGCACCTGTGTTGGTGCAGTTGAGCGAGGCGCCCACCGCCGGCTCGCGCCTGAGTACCTTCCGCATCGAAGCCATGGACTGCCCCACCGAGCAGACGCTGATCCAGAACAAACTGGGCAAGCTGGCCGGTGTGCAGCAGCTGGAATTCAACCTGATCAACCGCATCCTCGGCGTTACCCATGACCTGCCGAGTACCGCGCCGATCATCGAAGCGATCAAATCCCTGGGTATGCAGGCCGATCCGATCGTGGAGGGCACCCCGGCCGCCGAGCTGCCCGCCAAGAAGCATTGGTGGCCGCTGGCGTTGTCCGGTGTGGGCGCGTTGGGCGCCGAAGTACTGCACTTCAGCAATGCCGCGCCCACTTGGGTGATTGCGCTGGTAGCGCTGGTGTCGATCCTCAGCGGCGGCCTCACCACTTACAAGAAGGGCTGGATCGCCCTGAAAAACCTCAACCTGAACATCAACGCCCTGATGAGCATCGCGGTCACTGGCGCGGTCCTGATCGGCCAGTGGCCGGAAGCGGCCATGGTGATGTTCCTGTTTACCGTGGCCGAGCTGATCGAGGCCAAGTCCCTGGACCGTGCGCGCAATGCCATCAGTGGCTTGATGCAGATGACACCGGAACAGGCCACGGTTCGGCAGGCTGATGGAAGCTGGGTTGAAATGGAGGTCAAGAGCATTGAGCTGGACGCAATCGTGCGGGTAAAACCCGGCGAGCGTATCGGCCTTGACGGTGAGGTCACCGCCGGCCAGTCCACCATCGACCAGGCGCCGATCACCGGTGAAAGCCTGCCGATTGAAAAGACCGTCGGCGATAAGGTCTTCGCCGGCACCATCAACCAGGCCGGTTCCCTGGAGTACAAGGTCACGGCGGCTGCCAACAACTCCACCCTGGCCCGCATCATCCATGCGGTGGAGCAGGCCCAGGGCGCGCGGGCACCGACCCAGCGGTTCGTCGACAGCTTCTCGAAAATCTACACCCCGGCCGTGTTCCTGTTCGCCTTGGGCGTGGCCGTAATCCCGCCGCTGTTCATGGCCGGCGCCTGGTTCGACTGGATCTACCGCGCCCTGGTGCTGCTGGTAGTGGCGTGCCCGTGCGCGCTGGTGATCTCCACCCCGGTGACCATTGTCAGCGGCCTGGCGGCTGCGGCGCGCAAAGGCATCCTGATCAAGGGCGGTGTGTACCTGGAGGGCGGTTACAAGCTTGACTACCTGGCCCTCGACAAGACCGGCACCATCACCCACGGCAAGCCGGTGCAAACCGATTACCTGGCACTGTTCACCACTGTCGAAGACAGCGCCCCGGCCCTGGCCGCCAGTTTGGCCGCGCGCTCCGATCACCCGGTGTCCCTGGCGATTGCCAACGCGGCTGTGGATAAAAACCTGCCGGTGCACGTTGTGGATAACTTCGAAGCCCTGGCCGGGCGCGGTGTGCGCGGCGATATCAATGGCCAGACCTACCACTTGGGCAACCACCGCCTGGTGGAAGACCTTGGCCTGTGTTCGCCGGAGCTGGAAGAAAAGCTGTTCGCCCTGGAAAAACAGGGCAAGTCCGTGGTGCTGTTGCTCGACAAGTCCGGCCCGCTGGCGCTGTTCGCCGTGGCCGATACGGTCAAGGACAGCAGCCGCGAAGCCATCCAGCAACTGCATGAGCTGGGCATCAAGACCTTGATGCTCACCGGCGACAACACCCACACCGCCCAGGCGATTGCGGCCCAGGTCGGCATCGACCAGGCCCAGGGCGATCTGTTGCCCACCGACAAGCTGCACGCCATCGAAACCCTCTACGGCCAAGGCCACCGGGTGGGCATGGTCGGCGACGGCATCAACGACGCCCCGGCCCTGGCGCGCGCCGAGATTGGCTTTGCGATGGCTGCGGCAGGCACCGACACCGCTATCGAGACGGCCGACGTGGCCTTGATGGACGATGATTTGCGCAAGATTCCGGCATTCATTCGTTTGTCGCGGCAAACGTCGAGTATCCTCAAGCAGAACATCACCCTGGCCCTGGTGATCAAGGCGATCTTCCTGGTGGTCACGTTCCTGGGCATGGCGACCATGTGGATGGCGGTGTTCGCCGACATGGGCGTGGCCCTGCTGGTGGTGTTCAATGGCCTGCGCCTGTTGCGCAAATAGAGGATGAGAGGGTGGTGTGCTGAGTGCCGAGTTGAAGGCGTTTTTTATGGTCGCCCGCCTGGGCAGTATTACCCAGGCGGCGAAAAAACTCGGCCTGAGCCAGCCCACTGTTACCACCCAGATTCGCAACCTGGAAAGCCAGTACGGCGTCGAGCTGTTCTACCGTGGCGGGCGCCGCCTGACTGTCAGCGACGAGGGCGCGCGCCTGCTGCCGATGGTCAAGACGCTGTTGCAGCAGGAGGCGGATATCGAGTTTTTCCTGCGCAACAGCGGCCAGGTCCAGGGCGCACTGAGGATTGCCGCCACGGCGCCGTACTACATCCTCGACCTGGTCAAAGCCTTTCGCGAACGCCTGCCGCAGGTGGAGGTGTCGGTGGAAATCGGCAACTCCCAGCAGGTGCTTGAAGCCTTGGATGACTACCGCGTCGATGTCGCTGCGTCCTCACAGTTGCTCGAAGACCCGCGTCTGATCCGTCGTGTACTGGGCACCGACCCGTTGGTGCTGGCGGTACACCGCAACCATCCACTGGCCAAGCTCGACCATGTGCCCCTCAGTGCCTTGGCCGGGCATACGTTGTTGATGCGTGAAGCGGGCTCCACCACGCGACGGCTGACGGAAGAGATGCTGCAGGGTGCGGGCGTCAGTTACGGGCCGCTGCTGGAAATCGGCAGCCGTGAATCGATCCGTGAAGCGGTGCTGCGCAATATCGGCATCAGCATCATCGCCCGCCAGGAAGTGCCCCATGACCCGCAGCTGAAGGTGCTGACCCTCGAGCATGCGCCGCAGATTCCCGAGTACCTGTACTGCCTCAAGGAAAGAAAAGGCGCTCGTCTGCCGGCGGCGTTTCTGGGGTTGGCGCAGGAAATGTCGCCGATCTAAAGCCTTGTAGTGGCTTTGGGGACCAATCGGGAGCAAGCCCCCTCCCACAGGTGACTGCATTTCCATGTTGGAACTCGGTCAAGTGTGGGAGGGGGCTTGCTCCCGACTGCGGTAGACCAGGCAGCCCACCGCTAAGCGTCCTACACAAATCTGCGAATACCACTATCGCCGCCTTTTGCCTTCCTGCCATAAGAGCGACGCATTGCCTGCCTAGCATGGCCTTCATCAGTTTGATGAGGTGCCACCATGAACACAGCCCTGACCCAACCCGGCGCGCCGATGAACGTGCGCGGTATCCAGAAACGCTTCGGCGCCTTTACGGCGTTGGACAATGTGTCCCTGGACGTGGCTGCCGGCGAGCTGGTGTGCCTGCTCGGCCCTTCCGGTTGCGGCAAGACCACGTTGCTGCGCTGCATTGCCGGCCTGGAACGCCAGGACAGCGGCGAACTTTACCTGGGTGACCGCGATGTTTCCCTGCTGCCGCCCCAGGCTCGCGACTACGGCATTCTGTTCCAGTCCTACGCGCTGTTTCCCAATCTCACCGTCGAAGCGAACATCGGCTACGGCCTCACCGGCAGCGGTCGCGATGAAGTGCGCCAGCGCGTCGGCCAGATGCTTGAGCTGGTGGGGCTGCTTGGCAGTGAAAAGAAATACCCCGGCCAACTCTCCGGCGGCCAACAGCAGCGGGTCGCCCTGGCCCGTGCCCTGGCACCGGCGCCGTCATTGCTGTTGCTGGATGAGCCGATGTCGGCCCTCGACGCCCGCGTGCGCGAGCATCTGTGCACCGAGCTGCGCCAGCTGCAGCGGCGCCTCGGTATCACCACCCTGATGGTCACCCACAACCAGGACGAAGCCATGTTGATGGCCGACCGCATTGCCGTGATGAACAACGGCAAGGTCGAGCAATACGCTACGCCCCAGGAAATCTACGACCGCCCGGCCACGCCGTTTGTGGCGGAGTTTGTCGGCCAGGGCAACTGGCTGCCGTTCAGTCGCAACAGTGCCAGCCATGCCCAGGTCGGCGGGATGAACATGCGCCTGGCCGAGGACGCCGGCGTGGCCAGGTCCGGCCGGCTGTTCTGCCGCCCGGAAGCGATCAGCGTCAACCCGTCGGTGCATGAGGAGAACCTGTTCCCGGCCAAGGTCCGCGAGATCACTTTCCTCGGCAACCGCTGCCGCATGAGCTTTGAGCTGGAGCAGCTGCCCGGCCATCCGCTGCTTGCCGAACTGGCCCCGGAATCCATGCCGCGCCTGGGCGCCCAGGACATCTGGGTTGCCTTGCCGCCGCGCAGCCTGCAGGTGTTTGCCTGAGATGGCCGCTGTCTTGACTCTGGCGCGTCAAGCGTCACGCGCCGAAACCGGCGACCGTATTTTCGTGGTCGGCGGCAAACTGCTCTGGCTGGTGCTGCTGGGCATCGCCGTATTACTGCCACTGCTGGCGATCTTCTGGCGCGGTTTCAGCAGCGAGGCCGGGCAGGGCGGTGGCCTGGTCGCCGCACGGGAGTTGGTCACCAGCGCCAACTTCCACTGGCTGCTGGGCAATAGCCTGAAAGTCTCCCTCAGCGTGGCGGCCATTGTCGTACCGCTGGCCTACCTGTTTGCCTACGCCCTGCAACGCACGTTGATTCCCGGCAAGGCCATCTGGCGCGGTATGTCGCTGCTGCCGCTGATGGCGCCGTCAATGCTGCCGGGGATTGCACTGGTCTACCTGTTCGGTAACCAGGGCCTGTTGCGCGGGCTGTTCTCGGACAACATCTACGGCTTCTGGGGCATTGTCCTCGGTGAAGTGATCTACACCTTCCCACATGCCCTGATGATTTTGCTGTCGGCGCTGTCGTTGGCCGATGCGCGCTTGTTCGATGCGGCCTCGAGCATGGGCGCCAGTCCTGCCCGGGCGTTTCGCAGCATCACCTGGCCGGCCACGCGCCAGGCGGTATTTGCCGCGTTTTGCCTGGTGTTCACCTTGACCATCACGGATTTCGGCGTGCCCGTGGTGGTGGGCGGGGATTACCAGGTGCTGGCGCTGGAAGCCTACAAGGCGGTGGTCGGCCAGCAACAGTTCGGTCGCGGTGCGTTGATCGGCATGGTGTTGCTGCTGCCGGCGCTGTTCAGCTTTGGCGTCGACGCCTGGTTGCGCCGTCGCCATGGCGAGGCCATGAGTGGCCGCGCCCAGGTCTTCCAGCCGGCGCCGTCGCGTTTACGGGATGGCTGCTACCTGCTCATCGTGCTGCTCATCAGTGCCGTGTTGCTGCTGGTGTTCGGCATGGCGGTGTACTCCTCGCTGGTGAAGTTCTGGCCGTACAACCTGTCGCTGTCGCTCAGCCACTACCAGTTCGAAGACACGGCCGGCGGCGGTTGGCTGGCCTATCGCAACAGCTTGACCCTGGCGTTGTGCACGGCATTGATCGGCAGCGTATTGATCTTTACCGGCGCCTACCTGATGGAAAAGACCAAGGGCCAGCAGGGCCTGAACCTGGCGCTGCGCATGCTCAGCTTTGTGCCGATGGCCGTGCCGGGGTTGGTGCTGGGCCTGGGCTACGTGTTCTTTTTCAACCTGAGCGGCAACCCGCTGCATGTGTTCTACGGCACCATGACCCTGCTGGTGGTGTGCACCATTGCTCACTACCTGACCACCGCGCAGATGACCGCCACCACCGCGCTGCGCCAGCTGGACGCCGAGTTCGAAGCGGCGGCGCTGTCGCTCAAGGCGCCGCTGTATCGCCATTACTTGAAAGTCACGGTGCCGATCTGCCTGCCGGCGCTGCTGGACATCGTGCGCTACCTGTTTGTGTCGGCGATGACCACCGTGTCCGCCGCGATCTTCCTCTACAGCCCCGACACCATCCTCGCCGCCGTCGCCGTGTTGAACATGGACGACGCCGGCAATGTGGGCGGCGCGGCGGCCATGTCGACCCTGATCCTGTTCACCTCAGGCAGCGTTTCGCTGCTGCTGGCGTGGGCTTCACGTGGCGCCTTGCGCCGCTCCCAAGCCTGGCGCCAGATCGCGCCCGGCCAATAAACATCCCTGAAGGAGGTGCTCCATGTTCAAACCCCTGGCGCTGGTCGCTGCCGTACTCACTGCATTCAGCCTGAATGCCTTCGCCAAGACCGAGTTGACCGTGTACACGGCCCTTGAAGCCGAGCAGTTGAAGACCTACAAAAAAGCCTTCGAGCTGGCCAACCCCGACGTCGAGATCAAATGGGTCCGCGACTCCACCGGCATCATTACCGCCAAGTTGCTGGCCGAAAAAGACCGCCCGCAGGCCGATGTGGTCTGGGGCCTGGCCGCGTCGAGCCTGGCGATCCTCGATCAGCAGGGCATGCTGGACAATTACGCCCCCAAGGACCTGGACAAGATCGGCAAGAATTACCGTGACGCCGCCAACCCACCGGCCTGGGTTGGCATGGATGTGTGGGCCGCGACCATTTGCTTCAACACGGTCGAAGCCGAGAAACAGGGCCTGACCAAGCCGGTGAGCTGGCAAGACCTGACCAAGCCCGAGTACAAGGGCAAGATCGTGATGCCCAACCCGGCCTCGTCCGGCACCGGCTTCCTGGATGTGAGCGCGTGGCTGCAAACCTTCGGCGAGAAGCAGGGCTGGCAGTACATGGACGACTTGCACCAGAACATCGGCCAGTACGTTCACTCCGGTTCCAAGCCGTGCAAGCTGGCGGCTTCCGGTGAGTTCCCGATTGGTATTTCCTTTGAGTATCCGGCCGTGCAGCTGAAGCGCCAGGGTGCGCCGCTGGACATCATCCTGCCGAAGGAAGGCCTGGGCTGGGATATCGAAGCCACTGCCGTGATCAAGGGCACGGCCCATGCGGACGCCGCCAGAAAGCTCGCCGACTTCTCCGCCAGTACAGCGGCGATGGACCTGTACAAGGACAACTTCGCCGTGCTCGCCCAGCCGGGGATCGCCAAGCCGCAGACCGAATTGCCGGCCGACTACGAGCAGCGGTTGATCAAGAACGACTTCGGCTGGGCCTCGAAAAACCGCGACAGCATCCTGGCTGAGTGGCGCAAGCGCTATGACGGGAAGTCGGAGAAGGTGGCGGGGCAGTAAGGTTTTCGTCAGGGCTACTTGCCTCATCGGGAGCAAGCCCCCGATAGCGGTCTTGAAAACAGGACATCACTAAATGACACACCACAGCGACCTGCTCATCATCGGCGCCGGCATCCTCGGCCTGTCCCACGCCTACGCCGCCGCCAGGCGCGGGCTCAAGGTCAAGGTGTTCGAGCGTAGCGCCACACCCCTGGGGGCCTCGGTACGCAACTTCGGCCAGGCCCTGGTCACCGGGCAGCCGCCGGGGCCGATGCTCGACCTGGCACGGAAAAGCCGTGAAATCTGGGGGCATTGGGCGCAGGAGGCGGGCCTTCAATTGAAGCGCAACGGCTCGTACCTGTTCGCCCGCACCGAAGCCGAAGAGCATCTGCTGGAAGCCTTCTGCGCCGACCGCGCGCGTGAACACGGCTATAACGTCGACCTGTTGCAAGGCGCGGCGCTGAAGGATCTGTATGGCGGCCAGTTCCGCCATCACCGCGCCGCGCTGCATGGCCTGGACGACCAGCAACTGTATTCGCGCGAGGCGATACCGGCGCTGATCCACTACCTGAGCCAGCAACTGGGTGTGGAGTTTTACTTCTCCACCCTGGTGCGCGATGTCGAACCGGGCCAGGTGCACAGCACGGCGGGCAGCTTTCGTGGCGAGCAGGTCATCGTCTGTTCCGGCCACGATTATCAAACCCTGTTGGCCGAGGCCATCGCCGAACTCAACCCGCAGATCTGCCGCCTGCAAATGCTGCGCGCCCGGCCTGCACTCAACCTCAACCTGCAACACGCCTTGCTCACCGGCCTCAGTTGCGTGCACTACGGCGCTTTTGCCGACCTGCCTGAAGCCGCGCCGGTACAGGCACAAATCCTGCGCGAGGCGCCGCACCTGCATGCACACGGGATTCACCTGCTGATCAGCCCGACGCCCCATGGCGAACTGATCATCGGCGACTCCCACGACTACGGCAGCGATGCCTCGCCGTTCAATGCCGAGCAGGTGGATGACTGGATGATCGAGTTGGCCGAACAGACCTTGGGTTGCAAGATCCAGGTAATGGAACGCTGGCAGGGCGTCTACGGCGCCCGGGGCCCGGCGCCGTTTTCATTTGTGCAGGCCGCACCTGGCGTGAGCGCCGCCTTGATGCACACCGGTGTGGGCATGAGCGTGGGGCCGGCGATGGCCGAGCGCAATATCACAACCCTGTGGGGGCCGGCGTGATGAGCCCGGAACAGGCGATTGCCACAATCTTCGCTTTGTACGAGCAGCACGGCGCGGCGGATTACATCGGCGAGCCAGTGTCGCAGATCGAGCACATGTCCCAGGCCGCGCAGTTGGCCATGGCCGAAGGCTTCGATGATGAAGTGGTTCTGGCGGCGTTTTTCCACGATATCGGCCATCTGTGCGGCCAGGGTGGCGAGAACATGGGCGGTTATGGCGTGGTCAGCCATGAGCGGTTGGGCGCGGATTATTTGCGTCGTGCAGGCTTCAGTGAGCGCCTGGCCAGGCTGGTGGAGTACCACGTCCAGGCCAAGCGCTATCTGACGTTCAGCCAGCCGGACTACTACGCACGCTTGAGCGAAGCCAGCCGCCGCACCCTCGGTTACCAGGGCGGCGTGATGACGGCCGAGGAGGCCCGCGCCTTTGAACAAGACCCGCTGTACCAGGTCAGCCTGCGCCTGCGCCACTGGGACGAACAGGCCAAGCAAATGCACGTGCCGGTGCTCGACCTGAGCGTACTCAAGGCCAAGGCCCGGCAACTGCTGGCGGCTTAAGTCTCGTCGAGGCGCTGGGCCAGGGCTTCGACCTGTTCCTGGCGTTCGGCCTGGCTCAGTCTGGCCTGGGGGTTGAGGGACGACCATTGCGGGTGGGCGCGGGCCTTGTGCAACGCGTCCGGCAATTTGCCTTCGCGCCAGGTCTTGTCCTGGGGCGTATCGACCTTGATGCTGTGCATCGCCGCATGGCCGCGCAGGTTCAGGGCCTTGAGCAACTGGCGCTGGCGCAGGGCGAGCAGGCGCAGCACGCTGTCGTCCACGGTCAGCTCGCGTTGGCCCTTGATCTTGCCCAGCAGGCGGCTGCCGTAGCTGCGTGCAGTCTGCAACGCGCCACCGGCGATGGCGCCCGCCAGGGCGGCGGCGCCGAGGGTCAGCCCGCCGACCAGCAGGTCCACACCGGCTCCGGCCGCTGCGCCTGCAGCGATGCCACCACCGACGCGTACGCCGAGTTGCTTGAGGGTTTCCGGGTTGAACAGGTCATCCCCCCAACGGCCGTCGAGCAACGGCAAGTCGCTGGCGGCGGCGTCCTGCGGGCGGAAGCCGAACAGCTTGAGCAGGGCCTCCACGCATTTTTGTTCGCGCTGACGCACCGCCTTGCGCAAATCGCTGATGGCTTGTTGCTCATCTTCAGTCACCACGCTGCGTCGGCACGCGGCGCAGTCGATCAGCAATTCGGCAATCAACCGCGCGGCACTCTGTTGACGGGCCTGGCGTTGGGCTTCCTGGTCGAGGATCAGGCGCTGCAACTGCGGTCGGGCGTTTTCCAGCAGCAGGGCGAGACTTTCATACAGGCGACGTTCGCCGCCTTCCGGCGGCGCGACGCTGTCGAAACGCACCAGCGCATGCAGGCCCAGGCGTGCCAGGGCTTCACGCCAGTCCGGCTCGCGGTGGTCGCTGCTGCTGACGAAGTTGAGCACCGGCAGCAACGGTTTGCCACAACTGGCCAGCACTTGCAGCTCATCACGGTACTTGGCCAGCACCGGTTCGCGAGCGTCGATCACATACAGGCCGGCGTCCGAGGCCAGCAGTTGGCGCAGCACCTTGGCTTCCTGTTCAAAGCGCTGGCGGGCTTCGCTGCCTTCCAGGAACCGCGCCAGACGGGCCGGGCCGTCCAAGCGTTCACCGGGGCGATCCAGGCGTTCCAGGTAGTCGAGCAGGGCGATGGCATCTTCCAGGCCGGGGGTGTCATAGAGATCGAGCAAGGCTTCGCCGTCGACCGACAAGCGCGCGCCTTCGACATGCCGCGTGGTGCTGGGGCGATGGGAGACTTCACCGAACCCGACGTCACGGGTGAGGGTGCGCAGCAACGAGGTCTTGCCGACGTTGGTGTGGCCGACCACCGCGAGTTTCAGTGGCTTAGTCATGACCGGTCTCCAGCCAGTTCAACGGCGCGCAGTCGGCGAACGGCAGCTCCAGTTGTTGCAGCGCGCTGTGCCAGTCGCCCAGGCGCTCGGCATCCAGCGCCTGGCCGGGCGGGGCTTGCAGCAGCCAGACACGGGTGTCGGCGGCGCTGCGTGCAAGTTCGGCGATCAGTGCCAGGCTGCCACGGTCCGGCGAGCGGCGCGGGTCGCAGACGATGGCCAGGCGCGCGGGCGGGAAGCGGCTGAGTTGCTCCAGGAGCTTGTTGCGCGATTCGCGGCTGTCGAGGATGCCGGCGTTCTTAACCTTCGCCGGCAACTTGGGCGGCCAGGGATGTTGATCGTCCAGTTCGATGGCGACGAGCAAGGCGCCGTCGCTGTCCAGCTCACTGACGCCTCCGGTGACGTGGTGCAGTTGTTCCGGCGCGGCGTCGTTGACGCCAAGGCGCTCGCTGCTGGGCATCAGGCGTTCGCGCAGTGGGCTGTAGCCGGGCAGGTTGAGGTCGAGATGCAAGGCGGCGCGCCCGCGTTTCCAGCGCCAGAGGCACAGCAGGGCGAGGATCAAGCGGGGCAGCAGGCCGTAGACCAGCAAGACGCCGACCAGCCAGGCGGCCCAGGCCTGGCGGGCGCTTTCGATGTTCAGGGCGGAATCGCCGCTGGCGCGGATCATCTCGACGGTCGGTACGTTGAAGCCCAGCAGGGCGGGCAGGGTGCCGAGGGCCTGGGTCACGGCGACGAAGGTGTCGGCGCCGAGGATGGTGGTTTCCCACACAAAGCCGTAACGGCGGGTGGCGAGCAGCGTCAGCAGAATCACCAGCGCGCTGAGCAGCGCCAGCAACCACAGGCTGTTGACCAGCACACCGACCGCCCAGCGATTGAGTTTCTGCCGTTGCAGCAACAGCAGCAACGCCGGGGCCAGTTGGGCAGCCTTGGCATCGCGCGCCAGTTTTTCACTGAGCCACAACCACAAGCGCCCGAGGCTGGCGCCGTGCTCGCCGGCAAACAACAGCCCCAACGCCCAGCTCAACAGCAGGATCAGGTTCAGGCCGAGCAGGCTGCCCAGGGCCCAGAACACATTCACCGGGGTCAAGCCGTTGCCCAGCGCAGCAAAGGCCAGGCCCGCGCCGCTGATGACGGCCACCACCGCCAGCAGCACCAGCGCCAGGCGTGCGCCTTGCAGCCAGCGCGTGAGGGCGGCGGTCAGGCCATCGCGCTCGGCCAGGTGCAGGGCGCGCTGCTGGATGCGCGTCGGCAGGTCGCCGCCCGCGGTGCGGGCGAGGCGATTGGCTTCCTGGTCTTCCAGGGGGCCGGCGTGTTCTTCACGCAGGCGCACGGTTTCCGTCAGCCAGAGTTTGTGCAGGGGGGTCAGTGCGGTCACGCGTCTTCCTGTCGTGCAAGTGAGCTTGGAGCATAACCGCTGGTTCGTGGCTCTGGTATTCTCGTCGCCATGAAAAAAACTCTCCCTTTAAGCCTGATCGCAGCCCTCGGTGAAAACCGCGTGATCGGCGTCGACAACAGCATGCCCTGGCATTTGCCGGGGGATTTCAAATACTTCAAGGCCACCACGCTCGGCAAGCCGATCATCATGGGGCGCAAGACCTGGGACTCCCTGGGCCGACCGCTGCCGGGGCGCTTGAACATTGTGGTCAGCCGTCAGACCGACCTGGCGCTGGAAGGTGCGGAAGTTTTTCCGTCACTCGATGCCGCCGTGGCGCGGGCTGAAGCCTGGGCGCTGGAGCAGGGCGCGGATGAGCTGATGCTCATCGGCGGTGCGCAGTTGTATGCGCAGGGGCTGGAACAGGCGGATCGCCTGTACCTGACACGCGTGGCGCTGAGCCCGGAAGGGGATGCGTGGTTTCCGGCGTTTGATGCGAGCCAGTGGAAGTTGGTGTCGAACGTCGAGAATCCGGCGGAAGGGGACAAGCCGGCGTACAGCTTTGAGGTTTGGGAAAAGGCCTGACTGGCACCAGATTAGTCAGACTTGCAAAAGAAGCCTCGATGCGCCACTGTAATGACCAATGTCTTTACAGTGAGGGCTGCCCCATGGCCTCTATCAACGTACGTATCGACGACGACCTTAAGGCTCGTGCTTATCACGAGTTGGAAAAGCTCGGCGTCACCCCATCGGAATTAATGCGGCAAGCCTTGCAGTACGTGGCAGACCGCGGCCAGTTACCTTTCAAGCCTGTCCTCATGACTGAAGAGGATGAGGCCTTGTTGGCAACAGTTCGGGAACGGCTGGCTGCGCCCCAGCGGGTGAAGGTCTCACTGGATGACCTATGAACTGGGTTTCGATGCACGGGCTTTGAAGGAATGGCACAAACTGGGCGATACCGTTCGTCAACAGTTTAAAAAGAAGCTGGTCGAGATCCTGAACAATCCACGTATTGAAGCCAGCCGTCTGCATGGCTTGCCCGATTGCTACAAAATCAAGCTACGCAGCACCGGTTATCGGTTGGTCTATCAAGTCATTGATCAGGAGATCACGGTGTTTGTCGTGGCTGTCGATAAGCGTGAGCGTGATGAGGTTTACCGAAAGGCTGCTGATCGTTTGAGCTAGCAGGGAGTGAGGTCCCTGCTAGCTTATTCCTTCAGGCCTGCGCCAACTCCCCATGCTCATCCGCATCCAACAACGCTTTATCCGTCTGCCCCATGATCTGGCTGGTAATTGCCCCCGCCGTCATCGAACCATTCACGTTCAGCGCCGTACGGCCCATGTCGATCAGCGGCTCCACGGAAATCAGCAGCGCCACCAGTGACACCGGCAAGCCCATGGCCGGGAGCACGATCAACGCGGCAAAGGTCGCGCCGCCGCCCACGCCCGCCACACCGGCCGAACTCAGGGTCACAATCGCCACCAGGGTCGCGATCCACAGCGGGTCCAGCGGGTTTATGCCCACGGTCGGCGCCACCATCACCGCCAACATGGCAGGGTAGAGGCCGGCGCAGCCGTTCTGGCCGATGGTCGCGCCAAATGAGGCGGCGAAGCCGGCGATGGAGTGCGGGATACCCAGGCGGCGGGTCTGCGCCTCAATGCTCAGCGGGATGGCCGCCGCGCTGGAGCGGCTGGTGAAGGCAAAGGTCAGCACCGGCCAGACTTTGCGGAAGAAGCGCAGCGGGTTGATCCCGGCCAGGGACAGCAACAGGCCGTGCACCACAAACATCAGGCCCAGGGCCAGGTACGACACCACCACAAAACTGCCGAGCTTGATGATGTCCTGCAGGTTGGAACCGGCGACGACCTTGGTCATCAGCGCCAGCACACCGTACGGGGTCAGCTTCATCACCAGGCGCACCAGGCGCATCACCCAGGCTTGCAGGGTGTCGATGGCGTTGAGCACCTTCTGGCCTTTTTCCACGTCATCCTTGAGCAGTTGCAGCGCGGCAACCCCAAGGAAGGCGGCGAAAATCACCACGCTGATGATCGACGTCGGCTTGGCCCGGGCCAGGTCGGCGAACGGGTTGGCCGGCACGAACGAGAGCAGCAACTGCGGGATATTCAGGTCGGCGACCTTGCCGGCGTAATCGCTCTGGATCACTTGCAGGCGTGCCATTTCCTGGGTGCCGGCCACCAGGCCTTCGGCGGTGAGGCCGAACAGGTTGGTCAGGCCGATACCGATCAGCGCTGCAATCGCGGTGGTGAACAGCAGCGTACCAATGGTCAGGAAGCTGATCTTGCCCAGGGACGAGGCGTTATGCAGGCGCGCCACGGCACTGAGGATCGAGGCGAATACCAGCGGGATCACGATCATTTGCAACAGTTGCACGTAGCCGTTGCCGACCAGGTCGAACCAGCCTATGGAGGCTTTGAGCACGGGGTTGCCGTCGCCGTAAATGGCGTGCAAGGCCGTACCGAACGCTACACCGAGGACCAGGGCGAACAGAACCTTCTTGGCGAGGCTCCAGTGGGTGCGACGGGTTTGTGCCAGGCCCAGCAACAGGGCCACGAACACCAGCAAGTTGAGAATCAGGGGCAGATTCATTGAAGCTCCGTTGAGAAGGCAGCCAATCGCGTGAGCCTGCGATTGCGAACCGGAAATCCTAACAGCTTGAAATATATTGATTTAATACCAATATGGAATGGCGACTGTCGTTTTTGGAATAAGCTGCTGACGCTCCGGCGTATGCCCATGACGGAATCAGGACGCACACCGTCGTGCTCGCGTTGGGAACTGTCACAGGGATTTGTTAGCGTCCATGTCTTTCACTCAGGGAGACAACGCCTATGAAGCTCGCGCCGAAATTACTAGCCGCCGCATTCTGCCTCGGACTCGCCAGCCAGGCGTTCGCCGCCACCGAGTTGAAACACTGGCCGGCACCCGCCGCCAAACAACTGAACGAGATGATCGCCGCCAACGCCAACAAGGGTAACTTCGCGGTGTTCGACATGGACAACACCAGCTACCGCTACGACCTCGAAGAATCCCTGCTGCCCTACATGGAAAACAAGGGCCTGATCACCCGCGACAGCCTCGACCCGTCGCTCAAGCTGATGCCGTTCAAAGACACCGCCGACCATAAGGAAAGTCTGTTCAGTTACTACTACCGCCTTTGCGAAGTCGACGACATGGTCTGCTACCCGTGGGTTGCGCAGGTGTTTTCCGGCTTCACCCTCAAGGAACTCAAGGTCCAGGTGGATGAACTGATGGCCTCCGGCAAACCGGTGCCGGTCAGCTATTTCGAAGGCGACGTGGTCAAGCAGTCCGAGGTACAGCCGCCGAAGGTCTTCACCGGCCAGGCCGAGCTGTACAACAAGCTGATGGAAAACGGCATCGAGGTGTACGTGATGACCGCCGCGTCGGAAGAGCTGGTGCGCATGGTCGCCGCCGATCCGAAGTACGGCTACAACGTCAAACCCGAGAATGTCATTGGCGTAACGACCCTGCTCAAGGACCGCAACACGGGCGAACTGACCACCGCACGTAAACAGATCGCCGCCGGTAAATACGACGAAAAAGCCAACCTCGGCCTGGAGCTGACCCCCTACCTGTGGACCCCTGCCACCTGGATGGCCGGCAAGCACGCGGCGATCCTCACCTACATCGATGAATGGAAAAAACCGGTGATCGTCGGCGGCGATACGCCGACCAGCGACGGTTACATGCTGTTCCACGATGTGGACGTGGCCAAGGGCGGCATCCACCTGTGGATCAACCGCAAGGACAAATACATGACCCAACTCAACGGCATGATCGCCAAGCATGCCGCGGCGCAAGCCAAGGAAGGGTTGCCGGTGACGGCGGACAAGAACTGGGTGATCGTCAAGCCTGACGAGATTCAGTAACACCGGGTCGCCTGCATCCCAGGCAAGCCAGCTCCCACATTTTTAATGTGTTCACACATCAAAAGGTGGGAGGGGGCTTGCCCCCGATGGCGGACTCAAGGGCACTACAAAATCCAGCCTAAAATAGATATCAATTGCGAACAAATCTCATCCTCTGCTAGCGTGCGCACTTCCTGAACCCTCCGTTCTTCTCAAGGTAGTGCTGTGCCCTCCTGGAATTCGCAGATCGCGCGCCTGTTCGCGGAGCAGAAGAAAGCCCTCGAAGCCTTCGTCACTCGCCGCACCGGCAGCGCCCAGGTGGCCGCCGACCTGACTCAGGAGTCGTTCCTGCGCCTGGCTCGCATGGACTGCGGCGAAAAGATCGACAACCTTCCAGCCTTCCTCTTCACCATCGCCAGCAACCTGGTGCGCGATCACCAGCGCCAGGCCATCCGCCGTGAGCGCCTGGACGCGGGCGAGCCCAGCGAAGAGCTGCCGTGCAGCAATCCGGGTGCCGACGAGCAATTAGCCGCCTACCAACAGGAACAACTGATGCAGGATGCGATCCTGGCGTTGCCCCCAGCGACTCGGCAGATCTTCCTGCTTTATCATGTCGACGAACTTTCCTACCGCGAGATTGGCGAACGCCTGTCGATCACGGCACGCAGTGTGGAATACCAACTGCGTCGCGCCTTGATTGAATGCCGCGCGTACATCAAGACGCGGCTTGCCTGCGATGAACAAGGACGTCGCTCATGACCGCCACCTCCACTGCCGACGTGTTGTTTGACGAAGCGTCCGGCTGGTATTTCCGCCTGCAGGCCGAGGACGTGACGCCGGCTGACATGGACGCCTTTGCCGCCTGGCTGGGGCAAGGCCCGGCCCAGGATGACGCCTGGCGGGAAGTGCAGGCGATGCTCGGCGGCCTGCGCGAACCGGCGCGGGTGATTCGCCGCGCCGAACAGGCCGCCTGGCGCAAACCGGCGCGAGCCTGGCAGCGTTGCGCGTGTGCTGCGGCGGTGTTGCTGGCCGTGGGGCTTACCGTGCAGAACACGCCATGGCTCGATCGCCTGCGCGCGGACTACACCACCGGCACCGGCGAGTCGCGCAGCATCGAACTGGCCGACGGCTCGCACCTGCAACTCAACACCGACAGCGCGGTGCAGATCCGCTTGAGCGGGGGCGAACGGCAAATCCGTTTGCTGCGTGGCGAAGGCTTTTTCGACGTCACCAAGGATTCGACACGGCCGTTCGTGGTGCAGTCCGGCGACGGCTGGGTGAAGGTGGTCGGGACGCAGTTCAGCGTTGCGCGGCGCGATGCGCAGACGCGGGTGCAGGTGGCGCAGGGCAAGGTGCAGGTCAGTGCCGGCAGCGGTGAACCGGTGTACCTGGAGCCAGGGCGGGCCGTGGAATATCAAGGCCAGCGCCTGGCCGAGGTGCATGCTTTCGACCCGGCCAGCGGCTTTGCCTGGCGCCAACGGCAACTGGTGTTCCGCCAGCAGCCGCTGTCGGAAGTGGTGAGCGAGTTGAATCGCTATTGGCCCGGCAAGACTCTGGTGCTCGGTGATGCGCTGCGCAACCGCGTGGTGTCGGGTGTGTTTGAAATCGACAAACCCGAAGCCGTGATCAAAGCGCTGGAGTACACCCTTAACCTGCGTGCCGAGCACTACACCCCATATTTACTGGTGTTGCGCGAAGGCAAGGCATCGTAATCGCAACTTTTTGAAAAAACTTTCAGGGTTTCTCCCCAGGCACTCGTCCTTGATCACTGAGGCGTAAATAGTAAGCACTCTCAAGTAGTGCGGCGCCGATCACAGACTTTTTGCACCGGGGAGCACCATCCATGGCACATCGATTCGCCGCACGGTCCTTGTTGGCACTGGCCATTTCCATGGCCTGTGGCACTGCGCCGCTGTATTTGCAGGCCGCCGACACCACCCAGGCCCAGACCTACCGTTTCGATATTGCAGGGCAAAGCCTGGACGGTGCGCTGGCGGCGTTTTCGGCGGTGACGCGAGTTCAGGTGCTGGTGTCGGGTGAGTTGACCCAGGGCGTGCTGTCGCCGGGTGTCAAAGGCAGCCTCGGCCAGCGTGAAGCCTTGGGGCAACTGCTCGGCGGTACCGGGCTGAGTGCGGCGTTTATCAACGCGGACACCGTGACCCTGGAAAAGCGCATGGACACAGGCTCCGCCATCGAAGTCGGCGCCACCACCATCAGCGCCGAACACTTGGGCGCCACCACCGAAGGCAGCGGCTCCTACACCACCGGCGCAGTGACCCTGGGCAAGGGCGAACAGAAACTCAAGGACATCCCGCAATCGGTCAGCGTCATGACCCGCAAGCAGATGGACGACCAGAACACCACCAAGCTCTCCGAAGTGGTCAAGCGCACGCCCGGCCTGACCGCGACCAAATCCCCGGGCCCCGGCATGTTCATCTTCTCCCGTGGCTTCGAGATCGGCACCCTGCAATACGACGGCGTCGGCATCCCGCGTAACACCTACGCGCTGGGCAGCTACCTTACCGAAAACATGGCGATCTACGACCGCGTCGAAACCTTGCGCGGTCCGGCCGCTTTGCTGCAAGGCGCCAACAGCCCAGGCGGCACCATGAACCTGGTGCGCAAGCGCGGCCAGCAGGCGCCTACGGTGACCGTCACCGCCAAGGCCGGTTCGTGGGATCACTATGGCACCCAGGTGGATGCGGGTGGTCCGCTGAACGCCGAAGGCACGTTGCGCGGCCGCTTTGTGGCGGATTACGACACCACCGATTCCTTTGTCGACTATGCCGGCGGCTGGAATCAGACGGTCTACGGGGCGGTGGACTACGACTTCACGCCTGACACCACCGTGGGTGTTGGTATCAGCAACCAGAAAGGCCATTCACGCCCCAACTTCATGTCGCTGCCCCGTTATGCCAACGGCAACGATATTGGCCTGTCACGCTCCACCTTCGTCGGTGCCAGCTGGAACCGCGCCGTCAACAACCAGACCCAGGTGTTCGCCGACATCGAGCATCGCTTCAACGACGACTGGAAAGTGAAAGCCGCCCTCGTGGCGATGGACGAACATAACGACGCGACCTACCAAGCGACGTGGGACGCCATCCCCAACCCCGGCGACACCGGTAACGTGCGCTATGTGGACTGGGTTACCGACTTCAATACCAAAAGTCGTGGTGCGGATGTGTATGTCAACGGCGAGTTTGAAGGCCTGGGTTTCCAACAGGAGATGGTGTTGGGCGCCAACTATTCCAAGCTCACCACAGACGACCAATGGGCCCGTGCGGCGACGGCTGGCGCCGATATTTTCAACATCGACCACAACCGTCCGCAGCGCGATAAGTACCAGCTGTTTCAGGCAGGAAATGCGTCGAGGAGCTGGTACGACATTCGTCAGAAAGGCATCTACGGCACCTGGCGCGTGAAAGTGCTCGATCCGCTGACCTTGATCGTTGGTGCACGTACCAGTTGGTATGACTATTCCTACATCGACCAGAGTGGTTCCAGGGGGGTGTACGGCAGTCCGTCCGGAAGCGCCACTCAGACGAATGGCAAGGTCACGCCGTATGCGGGCCTGGTATATGCCCTCAATGACCAATGGTCTGCCTATGCCAGTTACGCCGATGCGTTCGAACCACAAACCAACCGGACAACTTCCGGCTCCTTGCTCAAGCCTATCGAGGGCAAGAACTACGAGCTGGGTCTCAAGGGGGAGTTGGCGGATGGTCGTCTGAATACCTCGTTCGCGATCTTCCGTTATGATCAGGAAAATCGCGGCGTCCAAGACCTTCAAGGGCCGATGAACTGCGATGGCTGGTACTGCTCGGTCGCCTCGGGCAAGGTCCGAAGCCAAGGCTTGGAAGCCACATTGAGCGGCGAAGTGCTGCCGGGTTTGCAACTGGTCTCCAGTTACACCTACAACACCACCAAATTCCTCAAGGACGACACCTACGAAGGCAAGGTCTTCAGTACCTGGACGCCCAAGCACTTGCTCAAGGTCTGGGGCGATTACCAATTGCCGGGGGACTGGAATAAAGTCAGCGTCGGCGCCGGGGTGACCGCGCAAAGCAGTACCGTGGCCTACGACCGCACCTTCAGTGTGCCGGGCAATGCACTGTGGGATTCGCGGGTGGCCTACAAGATCAACCAGGAGTTCACCGTCGCGGCGAACCTGTACAACATGTTCGACAAGAAGTATTACATCCCTGCCTACAACGCGAACTGGGGCAGCAACTACTACGGTGATCCGCGTAATGTGATGTTTACGATGACCTACACGCCGCAGTTCTGATTACATCCGGATATAAAAATGCCCCGCATTTGGCGGGGCATTTTCATGTGTGGCGGTTAGCCCTTACAGCCCATCCAGCATTGCCTTGTTACGTACCGCACCCTTGTCGGCACTGGTCGCCAACAAGGCATAGGCCTTCAACGCGGTCGTGACTTTGCGCGGACGCTTCTCCACCGGCTTCCAACCTTTCTTGTCCTGCTCGACCCGGCGCGCTGCCAGCTCTTCATCGCTGATCAACAGGTTGATCGAGCGGTTTGGAATGTCGATCAGGACCTTGTCGCCGTCCTGCACCAGGCCAATCGCACCGCCGGCAGCGGCTTCAGGTGACGCGTGGCCGATGGACAGGCCCGAGGTGCCGCCGGAGAAACGGCCGTCGGTGAGCAGGGCGCAGGCTTTGCCCAGGCCCTTGGACTTCAGGTACGACGTCGGGTAGAGCATCTCTTGCATACCCGGGCCGCCTTTCGGGCCTTCGTAGCGGATGATCACGATGTCGCCTTCTTTGACTTCGTCGGCGAGGATGCCGCGTACCGAGCTGTCCTGGCTTTCGTAGATCTTGGCGCGGCCTTCGAAGACGTGGATGGATTCATCCACGCCGGCGGTTTTCACCACGCACCCGTCAAGCGCAATGTTGCCGTACAGCACGGCCAGGCCGCCTTCCTTGGAGTAGGCGTGCTCGACACTGCGGATGCAGCCGTTTTCACGGTCGGCGTCCAGGGTGTCCCAACGGGTCGACTGGCTGAACGCGGTCTGGGTCGGGATACCGGCCGGGCCAGCCTTGAAGAAGGTGTGCACGGCTTCGTCGTCAGTCAGGGTGATGTCCCACTTGGCGATGCCTTCGGCCAGGGATTTGCTGTGCACGGTCGGCAGGTCGGTGTGCAGCAGGCCGCCACGGGCCAGGGAGCCGAGGATCGAGAAGATCCCGCCGGCGCGGTGCACGTCTTCCATGTGGTACTTCTGGATGTTCGGCGCGACCTTGCACAGTTGCGGCACATGGCGGGACAGGCGGTCGATGTCGCGCAGGTCGAAATCGATCTCGGCTTCCTGGGCCGCAGCCAGCAAGTGCAGGATGGTGTTGGTGGAACCGCCCATGGCGATGTCCAGGGTCATGGCGTTTTCGAACGCCTTGAAGTTGGCGATATTGCGCGGCAACACCGACTCATCGTTCTCGCCGTAGTAGCGCTTGCACAGCTCGACGATGGTGCGGCCGGCCTGCAGGAACAGCTGCTCGCGGTCGCTGTGGGTGGCCAGGGTCGAACCGTTGCCTGGTAATGCCAGGCCGAGGGCTTCGACCAGGCAGTTCATCGAGTTGGCGGTGAACATGCCGGAGCACGACCCGCAGGTCGGGCAGGCGCTGCGCTCGTATTCCGCGACCTTCTCGTCAGAAGCGCTGGAATCGGCGGCGATGACCATGGCGTCGACCAGGTCCAGGCCATGGGAGGCGAGTTTGGTCTTGCCGGCTTCCATCGGGCCGCCGGAGACGAAGATCACCGGGATGTTCAGGCGCAGGGCGGCCATCAGCATGCCGGGGGTGATCTTGTCGCAGTTCGAGATGCACACGATGGCGTCGGCGCAGTGGGCGTTGACCATGTACTCCACGGAGTCGGCGATGATCTCGCGGCTCGGCAGGGAATACAGCATGCCGTCATGGCCCATGGCGATGCCGTCGTCCACGGCGATGGTGTTGAATTCTTTTGCCACGCCGCCAGCGCGTTCGATCTCGCGGGCGACCAGTTGGCCCAGGTCCTTGAGGTGCACGTGGCCGGGTACGAACTGGGTAAAGGAGTTGGCAATGGCGATGATCGGCTTCTTGAAGTCGTCATCTTTCATCCCCGTGGCACGCCACAGTGCGCGGGCGCCGGCCATGTTGCGGCCGTGGGTGGATGTTTTCGAGCGGTAATCTGGCATGGAGCACTCCGGGCGGCTAATCAGGTACTAAACAGGGGAGTGAGCTTCTATTGACGTCTGGAGCACTCAGAAATAGCCGTGTGTCCGGAGGTTGCCTCAAACGCTGCGGGATCGCCGCGCGCAGTGGCCTTGAGCTCATAAACCCGCCGGGGGATGACTGGCGATGAATAGGGCCGATTCTACACCGCTGGCGGCTGGAGGGAACGGGATACTCAGGGCCGCTGGCTTTGTTTAGACTGGCGGCCCTTTGCCCCTACCCCTCTCCAAAGGAATTGGAATGCCCGGTATCCATCGTTTTCTTGGGTTCTACCTGCTGATCGGTCTGATCCAGGGAATCGTCTTCTATTACTCCGATCAGCTCTATCGCTTGAGCGAAACCGTGTTTTTTGTCACCTACACCGTGGTGTTGGTGGGCGGTACCACCTTGCAACTGCTGGGGGAAAAAGCCCGACAGTGGCGGTCGTTGCTGCCTACGCTGGCATTCACCCTGTTGATGGGTGGCATGACGCTGTGGGTCTGCTACGGCCTCGACCATGTCGGCAATAACCGCTGGGCGATCAATTCCTGGTTTATCAGCGTGGTGGTGTTGAGCTATGTCTGTGCCACGTTTCTGTTCGCCTGGCCCGCCGAAAAAGGGCAACGCTGGCGTTATGAAGACCTGTTCCAGCAGGCCTGGAACAGCGTATTCATCGTGCTGTATGCCCTGATCCTGGTGGGGGTGTTCATGTTGCTGCTCAAGCTATGGGGCCGACTGTTCCTGATGCTGGGCATCGAATTTTTTGAGCGCCACTTCTGGAGCCAGCTATTCCTGTGCATCAGCTTGCCGTTGGTGTTCGCCTTGGGCATGTACCTGGCGGCGCGCAGCGAGAAAGTCATCGGCCAGATGCGCGGCATGCTGTTCAGCGCCTGTGGCTTGTTGTTGCCGTTGATCGCCCTGATCAGCCTGCTGTTTACCCTGACCTTGCCGTTCACCGGGCTCGGTCGGATTTGGGCGACGGGTTATTCCACGCCGATTCTGCTGGTGCTGGCGGGGGCGCAGCTGTTCTTGCTCAATGGTGTTTTTCAGGAGGGCGTTCAACCTCCACCGTACCCCAAATGGTTAACGCGGTTTATCGAATTGAGCCTGCTGTGCCTGCCGGTTCTCGCCGCCCTGGCGTTTTATTCGAGCTGGTTGCGGGTCGAGCAATATGCCTTATCGCCACAGCGCTTCATTGCACTGGCGGCGGCGTTACTCTGTGGTTTGTATGGCCTGGCGGCCGTGTGGGCGGTGGTGTTGCGTTCGCCGGTCTGGCTGGCCAACCTGCGTGTTACCAACCCGGCCTTGGCGCTGCTGTTTTGTGGGCTGGTGGTGTTGGTCAACACGCCGATCCTCGATCCGGTGCGCCTGAGCGTCGACGATCAGGTCCGGCGTTTGCTCGACGGGCGTACCAAGGCTGAAGCGTTTGACGCGCACTACCTGCGTTTTGGCCTGGAGAAGGCTGGGGAGGCGGCGTATGCCAAGTTGCAGGTCGACCTGGACCAGGAGCGCATTCTGGACCCGGAATCGCGCCGTGCCTTGCGTGAGCGGATGGAAGACACCTCGCTGAGTTTCAGTGAACAGTATGAAAAAGAGCGTGCCCGCCGGCCCAAGCCCGAGCTGGAATGGATCGGCCCCGAGCCCAAGGGCAGCGAGCAGTTTGCCGAGCTCAGCCTGAACACTGACTCTGGGTGCGAGCCCGGCTGTGTGTTGTGGGCGGTGGACTTCGATCAGGACGGGCAGCCCGAAGTGCTTGCGATACCCCGCACCAGTTATCGCCATGACTTCAAGCCGCCGCGCATTTTTGTCCTGGACGATAAGGGCGAATGGGACGATCGCGGCCCTCTCGTATGGACGCAACTGCCCGACGGCTATGTGGACACCGAGACCCTGATCCACGATATCCGTGAGGGCAAGATCTCGTTGGTCAAGCCTCGTTACCGGCAGTTGCAGTCCAGTGACATGTTGCTCACGCCGGTGGTTCGTGAGCCGTAGTCCGCCGATTGGTCACCAGCCCCCAGAGGCTGAATCCGATAAAACTGAGGGCGATGCTCATCAATAGATGATCGCCGGCCTGGGCCAGTGCCGCGCTGCCGACAGCGGCAGTGAGAAACATGATGCTATTGCCCGCCGACGCCGCCGTGCCCGCGCTGCTGGAGAACAACAGCATTGCTGCGGAAATCGCGGCGGGCCTGACCAGGGTGACGGCCAGGGCGCTGATCAGCATCGGGATCAACAAGGTCACGGTGGTCATGGCTTCAATGCTGACGATCAGCGTTAACAGCGCGCCTGCGACGAGCAGCAAGCCAAGACCGATATTGATTTGCCGGGACAGCGCCATGCGTTTTTGCAGGTACGAGGCAGCAACGCCGCCGAGCAGGTAGGCCAGGCCGTACACCATCAGCACCAGCGCATATTGGTATTCGGACAGCTTCAGCGCATCCATGAAAATCAGCGGCGTCACGCTGATCAAGGCGAAGTAGCAGGCAAACACCAGGGCGGCGATCCACCAATAGCGCAGAAAGTCCCGATTGCGCGCCACGGCCTTGAGTGTGCCGATGATGGATACCGGTTCGCGGTGCGGGCTGGAGGACTTCGACGGCAGGATACAGAGCGCATGGATCAACATGCCCGATGCCATCAGCGCAAACCCATAGAAGCTCCCTTGCCAGTCGAAGGTGGTTTGCAGCCAGGAGCCGATCAGCGGCGACAGCGCGACAAACGAGCCGCTCAGGGTCATGTAATAGAGGCGCACCCGGGCTCGGTCCTGTTCGTCGAACAGGTCTTCCACCAGTGCATGGCCCAATACGAAGAAGCCGCAGCCCATGGCCTGGACCGTGCGGAACAGCAGGAAGGTCAGGTAATCCGGCGCCATGGCGCAGCCTATCGCCCCGAGGATCGACAGCGTGATACAGCCGATCAGGACTTCCTTGCGTCCCCATTTATCCGAAAGTGGACCGGCGAGCAGTTGGGAGATGGAAAAGACCAGGGTGAACAGGCTGATGGACAGCGCGATGTCTGCGCTGGGCGTGTCGAACCGGGCGGACAGGGCGGGGAACGACGGGAGCAGGATATTGATCGGGAAAAAGCTGATCAGTGAGATGCAGGTGATGAGGATGAAGCGGGAGAGGGTGGGCCCAGACATTGTTTTTGTTTTCCGGAGTAAAGCCAGAAACCGATACTAGTCTGCGAAAAGTGGAATTCAATCAAAAGTGTTGAGAGAAACTTCCTGAATGGACGTGGCTTGCTTGGGTAGGAAAAGTTTTCACGGCAACCACAAAACAAATGTGGGAGGGGGCAAGCCCACTCCCACATTTTTATCTGTGCTTGGCTTTAGCTGTTTGGCAACAACCGGCACGTAATGCTCTTGATATACCGCGTCTCGACAATCGCCGGATGCACCGGATGATCCGGGCCCTGCCCGCCACGTTCCAGCATCTGGATATTGCGGTCCAGATGGCGGGCGCTGGTCAGCAGGATATTCTGCAGGTCGTCTTCCGGCAGGTGCATGGAGCACGAGGCGCTGACCAGGATGCCGTCCTTGCTGAGCAGGCGCATGGCTTGCTCGTTCAGGCGGCGATAGGCGCCTTCGCCGTTCTTCATGTCTTTCTTGCGTTTGATGAAGGCCGGTGGGTCGGCGACGATCACGTCGAAGCGTTCTTCGCTGGCTTTCAATTCCTTGAGGGCTTCGAAGACGTCACCTTCGATGCAGGTCATCTTCTCGGCAACGCCGTTCAGCGCGGCGTTGCGCTCCACGCCATCGAGGGCGAAGGCCGAGGCGTCGACGCAGAACACTTCACTGGCGCCGAAGGCCGCGGCTTGCACGCCCCAGCCGCCGATGTAGCTGTACAGGTCGAGTACGCGTTTGCCTTTGGCATACGGGGCCAGGCGCGCGCGGTTCATGCGGTGGTCGTAGAACCAGCCGGTTTTCTGGCCCTGGATCACCGGGGCTTCGAATTTCACGCCGTTTTCTTCCAGCGCCACCCACTCCGGCACCAGGCCGAACACGGTTTCGACGTAGCGGTTGAGGCCTTCGGCGTCGCGCGCGGCGGAGTCGTTCTTGAACAGGATGCCGCTCGGCTTGAGCACTTGGGTCAGGGCGGCGATCACGTCGTCTTTATGGGCTTCCATGGTCGCCGAGGCGATCTGAACTACCAGGATATCGCCGAAACGGTCGACCACCAGGCCCGGCAGCAGGTCGGAATCGCCGTAGACCAGGCGGTAGAACGGCTTGTCGAACAGGCGATCACGCAGGGACAGGGCGACGTTCAGGCGGTGCACCAGCAGCGACTTGTCCAGTGGCAACTTGATGTCGCGCGACAGCAGGCGTGCGCAGATCAGGTTGTTCGGGCTCATGGCCACGATGCCCAGGGTCTTGCCGCCGGCCGCTTCCAGGATGGCCTGGTCGCCCGCCTGGAAGCCGTGCAGAGGGGTGGCGGCCACGTCGATTTCGTTGCTGTAGACCCACAGGTGGCCGTTGCGCAAACGACGATCGGCGTTGGCTTTGAGACGCAGGCTTGGCAGGGACATGACGTCGCTCCGGAAAAAAGAGCGGGAGTATACCTTGTTATGTAGGAAATGGCCGGGCTGCCGGATGTGCGGGGAGGTGTCAGCCGAGGGTTGATAAGGGTTAGAATCCCCACCTAGCCCAGAGTGTGTACTTATGTCCCAAGAGCTTTCCGCCGAACAGATCCAGCAGGCCCTCCAAGGCATCAGCGTGCCGCCTCAGCCGCAAATCATGGTGGATTTGCAGATGGAGCAGTACATGCCCGACCCGGACCTGGAAGTGATCGCGCGGTTGATCTCCCAGGACCCGGGCCTGTCCGGCGCGCTGCTGAAGATCGTCAACTCGTCCTATTACGGCCTGAGCAACAAGATCGCCTCGATCCAGCGCGCGGTGAACCTGCTGGGCAGCCGTTCGATCATCAACCTGATCAACGCCCTGTCGATCAGGGGCGAGATGAGCGACGACACCATCGTCACCCTCAACCGCTTCTGGGACACCGCCCAGGACGTGGCCATGACCTGCCTCACCCTGGCCAAGCGCACCGGCGCCCAGGCGGTGGACGAGGCCTATGCCCTGGGGCTGTTCCACGACTGCGGCGTGCCGCTGATGCTCAAGCGTTTCCCCAACTACATGACGGTGCTCGAAGAGGCCTACGCCAACGCCGGCCCCGACTGCCGCGTGGTCGACACCGAAAACAATGCGTTCAACACCAACCATGCGGTGGTCGGCTACTACACCGCCAAGTCCTGGCGCCTGCCGGAGCATGTGACCGACGCCATCGCCAACCACCACAATGCCCTGGCGATCTTCAGCGATGAGACGTCGCGCAATCCGCAGCTGAAAAACCTGCTGGCGATCCTGAAGATGGCCGAGCACATCTGCTCGTCCTGCCGCGTGCTGGGCAACCAGTCGGTGGACCATGAGTGGAATGCCATCGGCCATCTGGTGCTGGACTATGTGGGCCTGTCGGACTACGACTTCGAAAGCCTGAAGTTGTCGATCCGCGAACTGGGCGCGCACTGATCCCCCCCTCACGAGGTACACATGCCCGAGTTACCAGAAGTCGAAACCACCCGGCGTGGGATTGCGCCGCACCTGGAAGGCCAGCGGGTCAGCCGCGTGGTGGTGCGTGAGCGGCGCCTGCGCTGGCCGATCCCGGAAGACCTGGATGTGCGCCTGTCCGGCCAGCGCATCGTGCTGGTGGAGCGGCGCGCCAAGTACCTGTTGATCAATGCCGAAGTGGGCACTTTGATCAGCCACCTGGGCATGTCGGGCAACTTGCGCCTGGTCGAAGTCGGCATGCCGGCGGCCAAGCATGAACATGTGGATATCGAGCTGGAGTCCGGCCTGGCCCTGCGCTACACCGACCCTCGGCGTTTCGGCGCGATGCTCTGGAGCCAGGACCCGCACAACCATGAACTGCTGATTCGCCTGGGGCCGGAGCCGTTGACCGAGCTGTTTGACGGTGAGCGTTTGTTCCAGCTGTCCCGCGGCAAGTCGATGGCGGTGAAACCGTTCATCATGGACAACGCGGTGGTGGTGGGCGTGGGCAATATCTATGCGACTGAGGCGTTGTTTGCGGCAGGGATTGATCCGCGTCGCGCGGCCGGCGGCATTTCACGCGGGCGTTATTTGAAGCTGGCGATCGAGATCAAGCGCATTCTGGCGGCGGCAATCGAGCGTGGCGGCACCACATTGCGGGACTTTATCGGTGGCGATGGGCAGCCGGGGTATTTCCAGCAGGAGTTGTTCGTCTACGGCCGCGGTGGCGAGGCGTGCAAGGTCTGCGGGACTGAGCTGCGCAATATGGTGCTGGGGCAGCGGGCGAGTGTGTTTTGCCCCAGGTGCCAGAGCTGATTGCTGTGTAGTGGTTGATATCGCTATCGGGGGCAAGCCCCCTCCCACTTTTTGACTTGCGAATGAATCCAAATGTGGGAGGGGGCTTGCCCCCGATGAGGCCCTGATAGGCGCTGAAGAAGCTCAAGCCTTACCGGTAATCTTCCGGTACTTCTCCATCAACTGCTCTTCCGTCTCCGGATGGGCTTCATCCAGCGGAATGCAATCCACCGGACACACCTGCTGGCACTGCGGCTCGTCGTAGTGACCGACGCACTGGGTGCACAGGTTGGGGTCGATCACGTAGATCTCTTCGCCCTGGGAGATGGCGGCGTTCGGGCACTCGGGTTCGCAGACGTCGCAATTGATGCAATCGTCGGTGATGATCAGGGACATGGAAACTCCTGCCAGGGCTGTCAGCCAAGGCATCTGAAAACTAATGCGCGCAATTGTGCCGCATTGGCGCCCGCAGTGCGAGCTGTGGTGAGCGGGCTTGCCCCGCGTTGGGCAGCGAAGCGGCCCCAAAACCAGACGACCGGTTATTCACCTGAGGCGACGCGAGTCTTTATTAGGGCTGCTACGCAGCCGAACGCGGGGCAAGCCCGCTCACCACATTACTTCTTGAAGCGCAGCGTCAGCGCATCAGCCACGGCCGGATGCACGAACTTGGTGATATCCCCGCCCAAAGCGGCAATTTCACGGACCAACGTCGAGGAAATGAACGAATAACGTTCCGACGGCGTGAGGAACAGGCTTTCCACGTCCGGCGCCAGTTGGCGGTTCATGTTGGCCAGCTGGAATTCGTATTCGAAGTCCGACACCGCGCGCAGGCCACGCAGGAACACATTGGCGTTCTGCTCCTTGGCGAAATGCGCGAGCAACGTGGAAAAGCCCACCACTTCCACGTTGGGCAGGTGCTTGGTGACCTCACGCGCCAGCTCCACGCGCTGTTCCAGGGGAAACAGCGGGTTTTTCTTGGGGCTGGCCGCGACTGCGATGATCACATGGTCGAACAAACGAGAGGCGCGTTCGACCAGATCGCCATGGCCTTTGGTAATCGGGTCGAAGGTACCTGGGTACAACACTCGGTTCATCGCGTCGTCCTGGCGGAGTCCGTTGGGGAACCGGATGGTATCGCAGCCATCCCGGTCGGCCAAGTCAACTTATGCATAAGAAAGCCGTATAGACACCGTGAATAGCGTGTTTTTTCACGCTGTTTTCAGACGTTCGGCCAAGGCTGTCGCCAGTTGAGCGGTTAATCCGTACACCGATAATTGCGGGTTGGCCCCAATACTGGTGGGGAATAGCGAACCGTCGTGGATCGAGAGGTTGCGCAATTGGTGATGGCGACCGAGGCTGTCAGCCACCGCATTTTTGGGATCTTCGCCCATGGCACAGCCGCCCATCACATGGGCGCTGCCCAGGGTTGTCCGGTGCAATTCCAGATTCAAACCCTCAATGACGCTGCGTGCCTCGGCCAAGGTGTTCACGAACCGTGCGTCATGGTGCATGGGCTTGACCGACTTGGCGCCCGCCGCGAACTGGATTTCGGCCATGCTGTGGAAGGCCCGGCGCAGGCCATCCCAGGCGTAGGGCGAAACCTGATAGTCGAGCACCGGCGTACCGTCACCGCGTAAATCCACGCTGCCGCCCTGGCTGTCGGGGTGAAAGCCGTCACGCAACAGCGCGAGCATGGCGTGGGTATGGGGCAATTGGCCCATGTCCAGGGCGTTCTGCGTGCCATAGCCGCCGAACAAGGTGCTGGCCAATGCTGGATGCAAGGGCGGCGCTTCAAGCTTGTAGGACATTTTGCCGGTGGTGCCGTCCTGCCACTGGAAATGGTCGGAGTAGATCGACTGCGGCGCGCCGTAGAACGGGTTGATCACCTCGTCGAACAATGCGGCGGAGAAGTTCACCAAGTGCAAAAAGGTCCGCTTGCCCAGCCGCGAATGCGGGTCGGGGGCACCCGAGCGCATCAGCAGCGCCGGGCTATTGATGCCGCCGCCCGACAGCACGTAATGCTTGGCCTTCACTGTGATCTTGCGCCCGGTAGGCGCCACGCAGCGCGCGTCCATCGCTACGCATTCCAGGCTGCTGATGGTGTCGCCGCTGTATTTGAGCTGCTCGGCGCGGGCCAGGTACAGCAGCTCGCCGCCTTTTTCCAGGGTGGACGGGATGGTGGTCACCAACATCGACTGCTTGGCGTTGACCGGGCAGCCCATGCCGCAATAACCCAGGTTGAAGCAGCCACGGACGTTGCGCGGGATCACATGCCAGCTGTAGCCGAGCTTTTCGCAGCCTTTGCGGATCACATCATTGTTGGCATTCGGGGGGATGGCCCATGGTGCGATGCCCAGGCGCTGCTCCATCTTTTCGAACCACGGTGCCATCTCTGCACTGCTGTGGCCTTTTACCGCGTACTCGCTGGCCCAATGGCCGAGGGTGGCGTCCGGGGTACGGAAGCTGGAGGTCCAGTTGATCAGCGTGGTACCGCCCACCGCGCGGCCTTGCAGGATGGTGATGGCGCCGTCCTTGCTCATGCGGCCGATGCCTTCCTGATACAGGCTGGCGTAGGCCTCGTCCTCCAGCAGCTTGAAGTCGCTGCTGGTCTTGAGCGGGCCTTCTTCGATCAACAGTACTTTGTAGCCGGCGGCGCTGAGGATCTCGGCAGTGGTGCCGCCACCGGCACCGCTGCCGATGATGGCCACGTCGGCCTCCAGGGTCAGGTCGCGGTCGAGGGCGGCGCCATCGTGGGTTTTCCAGCCGCGGGCCAGGCCGTCGCGGAACAGATCGGGTACGGGCATCAGGGTCGTCTCTTGTTTTTATTGTGAGGGATGCAAATCAGATCTTCGGCGGGCCGGGGTAGCCGCAATGCGCCCAGGATTCGGGCCGGAAGTACCAGGCCATGATCACCAGCTTGAGCAGCGAGCCCTGGCCCATGCGCAGCAGGTTCAGGTAGCTGTTTTCCCAGCGGTGCAGGAAGTTGCGGATCTGCTCCGCGCTGGCGTTTTCCCAACTGCCCCAGATGCCGGTCAACGGGCCGCGCGTAATGCCCATGCCGAGCACATCGAACAGCTGCTGGGTGAGCTTGAACATCTCCGGCGACAGGTGTTGCAGGCTGTAGTCGAGTTTTTTCAACGTGTCTTCAATCCCGGCGACCACATCCTGAGCGCTGGCCACGCCTTCGAGCAGCACCGGGATCACCGCGCGCAGGAACGGCAGGTCACTGCTGCGCAACATGGCAAAGCCGCTGGCCGGGGTGCTGCTGGAGCAGCCGCTGAGGCTGGCGCCCAGCCCGGCCGTGGCCAGGAAAGCGCCGGCGCACAGACTGATTTTCAAGACGCCGCGCCGCGACAGCGCGGGTGAATCAATGAGGCTAGGGTTCATTGTTATTGTTATCCCGTGGGTGGCGGTGTCAGCGGACAAACAGCTTCTGGATCAGTTTCTGGATCGATTTGCCGTAGGGCGGGTAGATCAATTTCGCCGCGTTCAGGCGCTGTTTCACCAGCACACCCTTGGCCTTGCTGAACGTCAGGAACCCTTCATGGCCGTGGTAGTGGCCCATGCCCGAGGGGCCGATGCCGCCAAAGGGCATGTCGTCCTGGGCCACGTGCAGGAGGGTGTCGTTCAGGCAGACACCGCCGGAATGGGTCTCGTGGAGGACCCGGTCCTGCTCGCGCTTGTTGTAGCCGAAGTAATACAGGGCCAGCGGGCGAGGGCGCTGGTTGATGTAGGCAAAGGCTTGGTCGATGCCGCGATAAGGCACGATCGGCAGCACCGGGCCGAAGATTTCGTCCTGCATCACGGTCATGTCATCGCTGACATTCAGCAGCAGGCTATGGGCCATGCGCCGTGCCTGGCCCTGGTCGTACAGCGGGATCAGGGTGGCGCCCTTGTCGGTGGCGTCCTTGACGTAGGCATTGAGCCGGGCCAATTGACGCTCATTGATGATGGCGGTGTAGTCCGGGTTGTCGGCCAGCGTCGGATAAAACCCGCGAACCGCCTTGCTGTAGGCCTCGACGAAACCCTCCACGCGGTCCTCCGGCACCAGCACGTAGTCCGGGGCCACGCAGGTTTGCCCGGCGTTCAAGGCTTTACCGAAGGCGATGCGTTCGGCGGCGTCCTTGAGCGGTACGTCGGCGGAGACAATGGCCGGCGACTTGCCGCCCAGTTCCAGGGTGACCGGCGTGAGGTGTTCGGCAGCGGCGCGCATCACGTGCTTGCCAATACTGGTCGCGCCGGTAAACAGCAGGTGATCGAAGCGCAGCTTGGAAAACGCCATGCCCACCTCGGCCTCTCCGAGCACCACGCACACCAGGTCCTCGGGGAAAATCCTCGCCAGTAACGCCTTGAGCAGTTCGCCGGTAGCGGGCGTGGATTCGCTGAGCTTGAGCATCACCCGGTTGCCTGCGGCCAACGCACCGACCAGTGGGCCGATGGCCAGGTACAGCGGGTAGTTCCACGGCACGATCACGCCGACCACGCCCAGGGGTTGGTAAATGACTTTGGCTGACGCAGGTTGGAAGGCCAGGCCTACAGCGCGGCGGGAAGGTTTCATCCAGCCTTTTAGGTGTTTGCTGGCGTAGTGAATGCCATGCAGGCTGGGCATCAGTTCGGCGAACAGGGTTTCGTCGGCGCTGCGCTGGCTGAAATCCTGGCTGATCGCATGGATCAGTGCCTGGCGCTCGTCACTGAGCACATCCCGCAAGGCCTTCAGCCACTGTTGGCGCTGTGCAGCTGGCGGCATCGGGTTGGCGGCGTAGGCGCGGCGTTGGGCGTCGAACAGGTCCTGGAGTTGATCCAGCGCCTGGGCATCTTGCAGGTAGGCAACGTTGGCAGACATGGCGCAGCACCGATTGTTATTGGTCTGCGTGGATTTTTAGAGTCATTGCTCTAAATTGTCAAATGACATTGCAGCAACATGCAGATTTATCCTGGCAAGGATAGGCCGTAAGATGCCCTATCACGTGTACAGAAGCTGATTCCCCTATGGCACCACGAGTAAAGACCAGCGAGCGTATTGTGCAAACCAGCCTGGAGCTTTTTAACCAGCAGGGCGAGCGCAGTATCAGCACCAACCATATCGCCGCCCATATGGAAATTTCGCCGGGCAACCTGTACTACCACTTCCCCAACAAGCAAGCGATCATCTCCGTGCTGTTTCGCGAATATGAAGCGTTGGTGGACAGTTTCCTGCGTCCGCCCCAGGGGCGTGCAATGGTCGTGGAGGACAAGCGCTTTTATCTCCAGGCCGTACTGGCCGGCATGTGGCGCTACCGTTTTCTGCACCGCGATCTTGAACACCTGCTGGAGAGCGACCCGGAGCTGGCCACCGGCTATCGGCGTTTTTCCCAGCGTTGCCTGATCCAGGGCGGCGCCATCTACCAGGGGTTTGTCGATGCAGGCATCCTGAACATGGACCCGGTGCAAACCGAAGCCCTGACCCTCAATGCCTGGATCATCCTCACCTCCTGGGTGCGTTTCCTGTGCACCACCAATGAAAACTCCGCCCACCTGAGTGCCGAAGCCATCAAGCGCGGTGTGTATCAGGTGCTGGTGCTGGAGGCGGGTTTCGTTACGCCCCAGGCGAAAGAAGCGGTGGATGCACTGTTCAAAGAGTTTTACGTGCCGTTGAACCAGGCACTGGAAGACGTGAAGTAGGACCTTTCCCGAATCTGTTCACAGGAGTCCATCATGCCGCTTGCCCAACTGATCAGCCCCCAGCAATTGGCCGAGCGCCAGACGTCGGCGGGGCTGGTGATCCTGGATTGCCGTTTTGCCCTGGAAGACCCGGATTACGGGCGTTGCAGCTACGCCGAAGGGCATATCGAGGGTGCGCAATATGCCGACCTGGAGCGCCATCTCAGCGGGCCGGTGATCAAAGGTGTGACCGGTCGTCACCCGTTACCGGCGGCGGGCACCTTCGCCGAGCAACTGCGGACATGGGGCATCCATGCTGACACCGATATCGTGCTGTATGACGACGGCCCTGGCGCCTATGCGGCTCGTGCCTGGTGGCTGCTGGCCTGGCTGGGCAAGCGTGACGGTGTGTTTATCCTGGACGGCGGCCTCAAGGCCTGGCATGCCGCGGGTTTCCCGTTGAGCCTGGACGCGCCGGTAACCGAGCGTGGGACTTTCGATGGCGCGCCGGACAATCACCTGCTGCTGGATGCCGAACACCTGCAAAAACGCCTGGGCCAACCCGGCCTGACCCTGATCGATGCCCGCGCCCAACCGCGCTTTCGCGGTGAAGTTGAGCCCATTGATCCGATTGCCGGGCATATCCCCGGTGCGCAATGTGCGGCGTTCAACGAAAACCTGGGCAGTGACGGGCGTTTCCTCCCGGCCGAGCAACTCAAGCAGCGCTTCGCCGCGCAGTTGCAGGGGCGCTCGCCGGAGGAACTGGTGGCGTATTGCGGTTCGGGCGTGACGGCCTGCCACAACCTGTTCGCCCTGAGCCTGGCGGGTTACCCGTTGGGCAAGTTGTATGCGGGGTCGTGGAGCGAGTGGATTACCGATCCGACACGGGCAATTGCTACGGGTGACTGAGTTCCCGGCCCGGTAAGCCCAGTCCAAATGTGGGAGGGGCTTGCCCCTCCCAGGTGTTTAACCGTGTCGTGCCAATAACCATTGTGGGATGCGCCGCTCCAGGTAGTAGCCTGGGCGTTTCAGCGAGCCATCGACGAAGCCCACGTGCCCGCCCTTGGCCGTCAGCTCAAACTCGGTGCACGCCGACAGCTCGCTGGCCTCGGGCAAGCTGTGGGCGAATACGAACGGGTCGTCGGCCGCCTGGATAATCAGCGTCGGTGTGCGGATCGTGCCCAGGTAGTAGCGACTCGACGCGTGACGGTAATAGTCCTCGGCACTCAAGAACCCATGCAGCGGCGCGGTAACCCGGCCGTCGAAGTCCCAGAAGGTGCGCATCTTCTCCAGCGAGCCAAGCGCTTCCAGGGTTTTCAGCCCGTCCGCGCGGCCATCCTGTAAAAAACGGCGTTGTTTGACGCGGATATACGCGAGCATTTCACCCATGAAGTGCTTTTGATAAATCCGCGAGAAACCTATCCCGATCCGGTCTGCACACTGATCCAGGCGAAATGGCACCGACACCGCCGCTGCGCCTTGCAGCCCGGACGCCTCGCCGGTTTCCTCCAGGTGCTTGAGCAGCACATTGCCCCCCAGCGAATAACCCACCGCATACAGCGGCGCCAACGGCCGCTTGGCGCGCAGGTGCGCAATCGCGGCGGCGAGGTCTTCGCTGGCGCCTGAGTGATAGCTGCGCGCCAGCAGGTTGGGCTCGCCCGAGCAGCCGCGCCAGTTCAAGGCCGCACTGGCCCAGCCTTGGGCGCCGAGGACTTTTTGCAGGCCGGCCACATAGGGGGAATTGGATGAGCCGGTCAGCCCGTGCAGCACCAGCACCAACGGCGCCTGTGCGTCATGGGGGCCATGCCAGTCGAGGTCGAGAAAGTCGCCGTCTTCCAGCCACAGGCGTTCGCGTTGGCGTTCGATATGGGTAGTCGGCCGCCACAGCGGCCCCCACAGGGTTTGCAGGTGAGGGTTGCCGAGGCCGAAGGCGGGGGTGAACTGGTCGGAGGACGGTGTCATGACACTCTCAGTTTTGAGCTGACTCACTGTCTGTGGTGAGCAGGCTTGCTCACCACAGATTTTAAGCGACGCTTTCGACCAATCGATGCCACAGCGCGTAATACACACGACCGGATTTCTGCTCCCGGTGCAGGCGCCAGGCGCCCGGCAAGCCCAGGGTAGACGGCGCGGTCTCGCTTTCAGTGTAGATCCACGCATCCGGTGCCAGCCATTGGCGCTCTTCGAGCAAGGCGCACACGGTCGGCAACAGGTTCTGGTTGAACGGTGGGTCGAGGAACACCACGTCGTAGGCACTGGGCGCCTGGGTTTCCAGGTAGCGCAGGGCGTCGGCGGTCTGCACCTGGCCATTGGTGCAGCGCAGGGTGCCCAGGTGTTCCTTGAGGCTGGACACCGCGACATTGCTGGCATCCAGCGCCTGGGCCTGGGCTGCGCCACGGGACAGCGCCTCCAGGAACAGCGCGCCACTGCCGGCGAACGGGTCCAGCACCTTGGCGCCGGCGATGTACGGCGCCAGCCAGTTGAACAGGGTTTCACGTACGCGATCCGGCGTCGGGCGCAGGCCCACGACGTCGGGGAAGCTCAGCTTGCGGCTGCCCCATTCGCCGCCAATGATGCGCAGTTGGCCCACACCGTTATGCACGTTGTGGACAGGTTTTTTCGGGCGAGATGAACTGGCCATTAATGCTCCGGAACCCCGAGCGGCTGCTCGGCAGGTTTATCAGTGGGGGGCGGTAGTGGCTTTTGCGCAGTCGTTGGGCCGGCGGTCACGATGACCATCTTGTCGGCGCTCAAGTGTTTGTTCAAGGCAGCCTTGACCTGCTCTACGGTCAGGGCCTGGGATTGTTTCATGAAATCTTCCAGATAGCTCAGCGGCAGGTTGTAGAAACCCATGGCGCCCAGCTGTCCGACGATATCGGCGTTGCTTGCGGTGGACAGCGGGAAGCTGCCGGCCAGCTCGCGCTTGGCGTCATCCAGTTCCTTTTGCGTCGGGCCGGTCTTGAGGTAGTCGGCGAGCACGTCTTCGACCAGGCGCAGGGTGCCGCCGCTCATTTCGGCGCGGGTCTGCAGGTTGATCATGAACGGGCCACGCACTTGCATCGGCGAGAAACCGGAATACACCCCATAGGTCAGGCCACGTTTCTCGCGCACTTCGCTCATCAAGCGGGTTCCGAAGCCGCCGCCGCCGAGAATCTGGTTGCCCAGGGACAGGGCTGCGTAGTCCGGGTCGGCGCGGTCGATGCCCAATTGGGCGAACAGCAGGTGAGTCTGTTTGGACGGGAACTCGATATGGCTCAGGCCGGCCTTGGGCTCGGTCGGCTGGGCGATCTTCGCCATGGCCGGGCCCTTGGGCAGCGAAGCGGACACTTTGGCGGTCATCGCTTCGGCTTCGGCGCGGGTCAAGTCGCCGACCACGGCAATCACTGCATTACCCGCCGCATAAGCCTTGGCGTGGAACGCCTGCAGCTGCGCGAGGGTAATCTTCGGAACGCTTTGCGGCGTGCCTTCACTCGGGTGAGCATAGGGGTGATCGCCGTACAGGCGCTTGAACAGCTCCAGGCTCGCCAGCTTACCGGGATTCTGCTTCTGGTATTCAAAGCCGGCGAGGATCTGGTTCTTGATCCGCGCCAGGGAGTCGGCGGGGAAGGTCGGCTTGCCGATCACCTCGTCAAACAGCGCCAGGGCGGCGTCGCGTTTAGCGCTGTCGCTGAGGCTGCGCAGGGACACCAGCGCCATATCGCGATAAGCGCCATTGCCAAAGTCGGCGCCCAGGCCTTCAAAACCACTGGCAATCTGGCTCACATCCTTGCCCGGTACGCCTTCGTTGAGCATGGCGTTGGTCATCAGCGCCAGGCCCGGCACGTTGCCGTCCTGGCTGCTGCCGGCGGCGAACAGGATGCGCATGTCGAACATCGGCAACTCATGGGCTTCGACGAACAGCACCTTGGCGCCTTCGGCGGTGGTCCAGGTTTGCACGTCGAGCTTGCGGTTGGTCGGCGCCTTGCCGTCCAGTTCCGCCAGGGATTGCAGTTTGTTGGTCGATTGAGCCTTGTCCAATGCCTGGCTGGCGACGGAGTCACTCGGGCGCAGGAAGTACACGGCGCTCGCCGCGATCAACGTGACGACGATCAGGCCCGGCAGGATCAGGCGGCTGCTTTTGCGATCACTCATGAGCGGTCTCCTCAGGCAAAACATGGGCGACGCTCAGACGTTCGCGGGTGAAATAGGTGCGCGCGGCCTTCTGGATATCTTCCGGGGTCACGCTTTGCAGGTCGGCCAGTTCGGTGTCCATGAGTTTCCAGGACAGGCCCACGGTTTCCAGGGAGCCGATGGCCGTGGCCTGGCTGGTGATGGAATCGCGTTGGTACACCAGGCCGGCAATGACCTGGGCACGGATGCGTTCCAGTTCTTCGGCGGTCGGTGGCTTGGCCTTCAACTCTTCCAGCAGGCGCCACAGGCCGGCTTCGGCTTGGGCAACGGTCTTTTTCTTCTGCTGGTTCGGGGTGGCCGAGAGGGTGAACAGGCTGTCGCCCCGGGTGTAGGCGTCGTAGTTGGTGGACGCGGCGGATACCAGCTCTTCGCCACGCTCCAGTTGCTCGGAGATCCGTGCACTGTAGCCGCCGTCCAGCAGGGCCGAGATCAGGCGCAGGGCCTGGACCGAACGCTTGTCTTCGGCGGTGGCCAGGCCAGGTACGTTGAAGCCCAGGATCACGCTCGGCAATTGGGTCTGCACATGCATGGTCAGCAGGCGCTCGCCGGGCTCGGCCAGCTCCATCGGAACCTTGGCGGGCGGTACGTCACGCTTGGGGATCGGGCCGAAGTAGCGCTGGGCCAGGTTTTTTACCTCGTCCGGGGTGACGTCGCCGACCACCACCAACGTGGCGTTGTTCGGTACATACCAGGACTGGTACCAGTGGCGCAGCTCCTCGACCTTCATGCGGTCGAGGTCGGCCATCCAGCCGATGGTCGGGGTGTGATAGCCGCTGGCCGGGAAGGCCATCGCCTTGAAGCGCTCGAAGGCCTTGGACATCGGGTTGTCGTCGGTGCGGAGGCGGCGTTCTTCCTTGATTACCTCGATTTCGCGGCTGAACTCGTCGGCCGGCAGGCGCAGGCTGGCCATGCGGTCGGCTTCCAGCTCAAAGGCAACGCCCAGGCGGTCACGGGCCAGCACCTGGTAGTAGGCGGTGTAGTCATCGCTGGTGAAGGCGTTTTCTTCGGCGCCCAGGTCACGCAGGATCAGCGAGGCTTCGCCGGGGCCGACCTTGGCGCTGCCCTTGAACATCATGTGCTCCAGGGCGTGGGACAAACCGGTCTGGCCCGGGGTTTCGTAGCTCGAACCGACCTTGTACCAGACCTGGGAAACCACCACCGGCGCGCGATGGTCTTCGCGCACGACCACCTTGAGGCCGTTATCCAGGGTGAATTCATGGGTGGGTTGTGGGTCGGCAGCCAAGGCTGAAAGGGGCAGACAAACTGTGCTGAACAGCAGGCCTGCGGCGTGGCGGGCTAGAGCATTCATTCGTTTTTAAACCTGTTGGGCTGCCCGCTTGGTCTTAGCGTCGGCGGGCGAGGAGGTGCTAGGATACTGATCCGACCTAGGGACGGCCACTATGGCTGTCTTGTTAAGGCCCTATTTAGGCCTTACAAAATGTTGCGCATGAACGAGCTGGCTAAAAAACAGTCTGTTACGCATCGAATTTTATTTACCGATGTGCCCCTTGGCGCGTCGCTACCTTGAGATAGCCGTCTCCATGTTTGGTTCCAACGACGACAAGAAGACCCCAGCTGCGGCTGGCGAGAAGAAAGGCCTGTTCGGATGGCTGCGCAAAAAGCCGCAGGAAACCGTCGCTGAACAGCCACAGGTTCAAGCTGAGCCGATCCCCGAGCCTATAGTAGAAGCCGAGCCCGTTGCCGAAGCGCCGGCGCCGGTGGTGTTGCCGATGGCTGAGCCGGTGTTGCAGCCGGTGGCCGAGGTGGAGCCTGAGCCCGAACACAAGCCGTGGCCTGAGCTGCCGGTGCCCGAAGAGCCTGTGGCGCTGGTTGAAGATGTGCAGGCCGAGCATGTGGTGCCGCCGATTCCGGTGACCGTTGAGCCACAGCCGGTCGTTGTCGAAGCTCCCGCCCCCGTGCCCGCGCTCGTCGAGCCAGTGGTTGCCGCTCCCGCCGTCGTCGAAGCGCCCGTCGCCTCCACCGAAACCAGCAAGACCGGCTTCTTCGCCCGCCTCAAGCAAGGCCTGAGCAAGACCAGCGCCAGCATCGGCGAAGGCATGGCCAGCCTGTTCCTCGGCAAGAAAGTCATCGACGATGAGCTGCTGGAAGACATCGAAACCCGCCTGCTGACCGCCGACGTGGGCGTCGAAGCCACCGCCGTGATCATCCAGAGCTTGACCCAGAAGGTCGCGCGCAAGCAGTTGACCGATGCCGACGCCCTCTACAAATCCTTGCAGGCCGAACTGGCTGCGATGCTCAAGCCCGTTGAGGCGCCGCTGGTGATCACCCCGAACAAGCCGTTCGTGATCCTGGTCGTGGGTGTCAACGGCGCCGGCAAGACCACCACCATCGGCAAACTGGCCAAGAAGCTGCAGTCGGAAGGCAAGAAAGTCATGCTCGCCGCCGGCGACACCTTCCGCGCCGCTGCCGTCGAGCAATTGCAGGTCTGGGGGGAGCGCAACAAGATCCCGGTCATCGCCCAGCACACCGGTGCCGATTCCGCCTCGGTGATCTTCGACGCCGTGCAAGCCGCCAAGGCTCGTAACATCGACGTGCTGATCGCGGATACCGCCGGTCGCCTGCACACCAAAGACAACCTGATGGAAGAGCTGAAGAAAGTCCGCCGCGTGATCGGCAAGCTCGATGCAGACGCCCCGCACGAAGTGCTGCTGGTGCTCGACGCCGGTACCGGGCAGAACGCCATCAGCCAGGCCAAGCAATTCAACCAGACGGTCCAGCTGACCGGCCTGGCCTTGACTAAGCTCGACGGCACGGCCAAAGGTGGCGTGATCTTCGCCCTGGCCAAGCAGTTCGGGTTGCCGATTCGTTATATCGGCGTCGGTGAAGGCATCGACGACCTGCGCACCTTTGAAGCCGAACCCTTTGTCCAGGCACTGTTTGCCGAGCGGGAGCGTTCATGATTCGATTCGAACAGGTCGGTAAACGCTATGCCAACGGGCATGTGGGCTTGCATGAGCTGAGCTTTCGAGTGCGCCGCGGCGAGTTCTTGTTTGTCACCGGTCACTCGGGGGCCGGCAAAAGTACGCTGTTGCGCCTGCTGCTGGCCATGGAACGCCCGACCACGGGCAAGTTGCTGCTGGCGGGCCAGGACCTGGCTACCATCAGCAATGCGCAGATCCCGTTCCTGCGCCGCCAGATCGGCGTGGTGTTCCAGAACCACCAGTTGCTGTTCGATCGCACGGTGTTCAACAACATTGCCCTGCCGTTGCAGATTCTTGGGCTGTCCAAGGCCGAAATCGTCAAGCGTGTGGATTCGGCCCTGGAGCGCGTGGCGCTGTCGGACAAGACCGACCTCTACCCCGGCGACCTGTCCACCGGCCAGCAACAGCGCGTCGGCATTGCCCGCGCCATCGTCCACCGCCCGGCCTTGCTGCTGGCGGACGAACCCACCGGTAACCTCGACCCGCGCCTGGCGGCCGAGATCATGGGCGTATTCGAAGACATCAACCGTCTGGGCACCAGCGTACTGATCGCCAGCCATGACCTGGCGCTGATCGCCCGCATGCGCCATCGCATGCTGACCCTGCAACGCGGTCGCCTGATCGGTGACGGGGAGGCTGGCGTATGAGTGCAACACGTAGCCCCAAGGTTTCCGAGCGCGTGGCGCCGAAACCGGCCGATCCGCAACCGAAAAAGAAAAAACACGACGATGACGATGGCCCCGACTTCAGCACCCTGCTGCGCGCCTGGATCGAAAGCCATCGCGCCAGCCTGCTGGACAGCCTGCGTCGCCTGGGCAAGCAGCCGATCGGCAGCTTTTTTACCTGCCTGGTGATGGCCGTGGCCCTGAGCCTGCCGATGGGCTTGTCGTTGCTGCTTAATAATGTCGAGCGCCTGGGCGGTTCCTGGCAGCGTGCGGCACAGATTTCCCTGTACCTGAACCTCGATGCCAGCACCAAGGAAGGCGAAGCACTACGGGACGATATCAAGAACATGCCGGGCGTCGCGGACGCCGAGTACGTCAGCCGCGACCAGGCCCTTGAGGAGTTCCAGCAACAGTCCGGCCTGGGCGAGGCGCTGAAAGAGCTGCCGCAGAACCCGCTGCCGGGCGTGGTGCTGGTGACGCCGAATGAAGTCGACAAGGCGGGCCTTGAAGCCCTGCGACAAAAACTCGCAGAGATGCCGAAGGTGCAACAGGCGCAACTTGATCTAGTCTGGGTGGAGCGCCTGGCGGCGATCCTCAAGCTGGGCGACCGGTTTGTGTTCGGCCTGACGGTGCTGTTGGTGTCTGCATTACTTTTGGTGATAGGTAATACCATTCGTCTTCATATTGAAAACCGTCGCACCGAGATAGAAGTGATTAAACTGGTCGGCGGCACGGACAGCTATGTGCGTCGGCCTTTTCTGTACATGGGCGCGCTTTATGGCCTGGGTGCGGGGATTTTGTCCTGGGGCGTGCTGGCGTTCGGCCTGAACTGGCTGAACGACGCGGTTGTCGGGCTTGCCGGCTTGTACGGCAGCGATTTTGCCCTGGCCGGGGTGCCGGTTGCCGATGGTCTGTCGCTCTTGCTTGGCGCGGTATTGTTGGGTTATATCGGTGCCTGGATTGCGGTCGCACGGCATTTACGCGAGCTGGCACCGAAGTAGTTAATGTCAGGGTAATGTGGTTTCGTTTGTATTGGCCGTATCAGTGGTTTAGGGAACTTGTCCTACGGTTCCCGGTCAATTTTCGCAGTGCTGAACTGCACGAGTTATGTGAGTCGGAGGTTTTTTCGTATGACCACTTCTTTGCAACCTGCTTATGCCTTGGTCCCGGGTGCGAACCTGGAAGCCTATGTGCACACGGTCAACAGCATTCCATTGCTGACGCCCGAGCAGGAGCGTGAACTGGCCGAGAGTCTCTACTATGAGCAGGATTTGGGGGCGGCTCGGCAGATGGTGCTCGCCCACCTGCGTTTTGTCGTACATATCGCCCGTAGCTATAGCGGCTACGGCCTGGCCCAGGCTGACCTGATCCAGGAAGGCAACGTCGGCCTGATGAAGGCTGTAAAGCGCTTCAACCCTGAGATGGGCGTGCGCCTGGTGTCGTTTGCCGTGCACTGGATCAAGGCGGAAATCCACGAGTTCATCCTGCGCAACTGGCGCATCGTGAAAGTCGCGACCACCAAGGCCCAGCGCAAGCTGTTCTTCAACCTGCGCAGCCAGAAAAAACGCCTGGCGTGGCTGAACAACGAGGAAGTCCACCGCGTGGCCGAAAGCCTCGGCGTGGAGCCCCGTGAAGTGCGCGAGATGGAAAGCCGCTTGACCGGCCATGACATGGCCTTCGACCCGGCCGCCGAAGCGGACGACGACAGTGCTTTCCAATCGCCGGCCAACTACCTGGAAGACCACCGGTACGACCCGGCGCGTCAACTGGAAGACGCCGACTGGAGCGATAACTCCAACCACAACCTGCACGAAGCGCTGGAAGTGCTGGACGACCGCAGCCGTGACATCCTCTACCAGCGCTGGCTGGCGGAAGAAAAAGCCACGCTGCACGACCTGGCGCAGAAGTACAACGTGTCGGCCGAGCGCATTCGTCAGCTTGAGAAAAGCGCGATGAACAAGCTGAAGTTGTCGATCGCCGCCTGAACATGTGGGAGGGGGTAAGCCCCTCCCACATTTGTTTTGTGTTGTATCAGTCGGACCAAGGCGCTTTGCGGGAATTGTTCAGTTCCACCAGGTAACCCTCTCCGCCCAGCTGGCTCATCTGCTGGCGAATCCAGGCTGCCCGCCGCGCCACATACGCGGTCGGATGGCTGGCACTCCACACCCGTGGATTAGGCAACACCGCCGCCAGGTAGCTGGCCTGCTGCCGGGACAACCCCTTGGCACTCACCCCAAAGTGATGTCGCGCCGCCGCTTCTGCGCCAAACACGCCTTCATCCCATTCCACGCTGTTGAGGTACACCTCAAGAATCCGCTGCTTGGGCCAGAACACCTCGATCAGCCCGGTAAACCAGGCCTCCAGGCCTTTGCGCAAATAACTGCGACCCGCCCACAGGAACAGGTTTTTCGACACCTGCTGGCTCAGCGTGCTCGCGCCACGGATCGAACCGCCGCGTTCGTTGTGCAGGAGCGCCGCCTGGATCGCGCCGAAATCAAAGCCCCAGTGCTGCGGGAAACGTTGGTCTTCACCGGCCATCACCGCCACTTTCAGCTCGTCGGAGATCTCGTCCCACGGCACCCAGGTGCGTTGCAGGTCAATGGGCTCGCCGTCGAACCAGGATTCGACCTTGCGCTCCACCATCAGCGCGGTGAAGGGCGGCGGGACGACACGGAACAGCAGCACCAGCAGAACACTGCCGATGGCAAACCATTTCACGATGGTGAGAAAGCGTTTGAAGAGGACACGCAGCATAGAGATGGCTTGGCCGAACCCGTTGAGCGGGCCATTATACAGACCCTGCCCAATGAGTCTGACTGGAGTTCCTCATGCTGCGTAGCTTTCTGATGCTGGCTGCCTTTTTCGGCTTCACCGGTGTCGCCCTCGGTGCGTTCGCCGCCCATGGCCTGAAAAGCCGCCTGAGCGCCGAGTACCTGGCGATCTTTCACACCGGCGTGACTTATCAGTTGGTGCACACTCTGGCGCTGTTCGGCGTGGCGCTGCTGCTGGCGCATATTCCGGGGCGCCTGGTGACGTGGGCGGGCGTGTCCTTTGTCGTCGGTATCCTGCTGTTCTCCGGCAGCCTGTACGTGCTGACCACCACGGGGATCAGCAAACTCGGCATCATTACGCCCTTCGGCGGGTTGGCGTTCCTGCTGGGTTGGTTCTTCCTGGGCCTGGCTGCCTGGCGCATGCAACTGACCGCTTGACGCTTGGAGCTGACCTTCAGGTGCCAATCGGGCTAGAATGCTGGCCCCTAAAATCGATGGCGGCCCGTGGCATGCGCATTCAGTTGAACGGCGAATCCCTTGAACTGCCCGACGGCGAAACCGTTGCGGCCCTGCTGACCCGCCTGGACCTGACCGGGCGTCGCGTCGCAGTGGAACTCAACCTGGATATCGTCCCGCGTAGCCAGCACGCCGAGACCACGCTCACCGAGGGTGACCAGGTCGAGGTGGTCCACGCCATCGGCGGCGGCTAGTCCCGCGCTTTTATGTAGCCCCGGATTCTGCAGAACCTCACCCCATTTCGAGGATTTCCCATGAGCATCGTTCGTAGCGACAAGCCCTTCGTCCTGGCCGGTCGTACCTACCAGTCCCGTCTGCTGGTCGGCACCGGCAAGTACCGCGACATGGAAGAAACCCGCCAGGCCATCGAAGCCTCGGGCGCCGAGATCGTGACCTTCGCCGTGCGCCGTACCAACCTCGGCCAGATCGAAGGCGAGCCGAACCTGCTCGACGTGCTGTCGCCGGATCGCTACACCTTCCTGCCGAACACCGCCGGGTGCTACGACGCCATCGAAGCCGTGCGCACCTGCCGCCTGGCCCGTGAACTGCTCGACGGCCACAACCTGGTCAAGCTGGAAGTGCTGGCTGACCAGAAAACCCTGTTCCCCAACGTGATCGAAACCCTCAAGGCCGCAGAAACCCTGGTCAAGGAAGGTTTTGACGTGATGGTCTACACCAGCGATGACCCGATCATCGCCCGCCAACTGGCCGAAATCGGCTGTATCGCCGTGATGCCGCTGGCCGGCCTGATCGGTTCCGGGCTGGGTATCTGCAATCCGTACAACCTGCAGATCATCCTCGAAGAAGCCAAGATCCCGGTCTTGGTGGACGCCGGTGTCGGTACCGCCTCCGACGCCACCATCGCCATGGAACTGGGCTGTGACGCGGTGCTGATGAACTCGGCCATCGCCCACGCCCAGCAACCGATCATGATGGCCGAAGCCATGAAACACGCCATCGTCGCCGGCCGCCTGGCCTACCTCGCCGGGCGCATGCCAAAAAAACTCTACGCCAGCGCCTCTTCGCCGCTGGATGGTCTGATCAAGTAAGAGCCATTGATGACTGAATCAAACGAAACGCCGAACACTGTGGAAGAAGGCGACGAGTCCAAGCACCGCCGCATCAAGAGTTTTGTGATGCGCGCCGGCCGCATGACCGAGGGCCAGCAAAAGGGCCTGGAGCAAGGTACGCCGCTGTTCGTCCTGCCCCTGGCCGACGCGCCGGTGGACTATGACCAGGTGTTCGGCCGTTCGGCCCCGCGTTCCCTGGAAATCGGTTTCGGCATGGGTCACTCCCTGCTGGAAATGGCCGCAGCCTCGCCGGAACAGGATTTCATCGGTGTGGAAGTCCACCGCCCAGGTGTCGGTGCGCTGCTTAATGGCGTGCTGACTCAAGGCCTGACCAACCTGCGGGTCTATGACTGCGACGCGATCGAAGTGCTCAACCGCTGCATCGCCGACAACAGCCTCGACCGCCTGATGCTGTTTTTCCCGGACCCTTGGCACAAGAGCCGTCACCACAAGCGCCGCATCGTCCAGGCTTCCTTCGCGGAACTGGTGCGCAGCAAGCTGAAAGTCGGCGGTATCCTGCATATGGCTACCGACTGGGAACCCTATGCCGAATACATGCTGGAAGTGATGGACGTTGCCCCTGGCTACCGCAACCTGGCGCAAGACGGCAAATGCGTACCACGCCCGGCCGAACGCCCGATCACCAAGTTCGAGCGGCGTGGTGAGCGGCTGGGGCATGGGGTTTGGGATTTGAAGTTCGAGAAGCTGGCGTAACTCGCCACTGACTTGAAATGCAATTCAATGTGGGAGGGGGCTTGCCCCCGATAGCGGTGGATCAGTCACTTTGATGTCGACTGACCCTCAGCTATCGGGGATAAGCCCCCTCCCACAGTTGTTTTGTGTTGGATTTGAGGTCAGCGGCGATCGGCGACGACGCCAATCAACACCAGCACCACCACCAGCACCGGCGCCAGGCTGTAGTTATTGAACTGGCTCAAGCCACGCACAATCCACGGCGTCGCATAGATCAGCGCCGCACCACTGCCGATCATGCACAGCAGGGCCATCAACGGTACGCGCAACGCGCCGGCAACGCTGCCCAGGCGTGCTTCGACCCAGCCCTTGATGTCGGCGCCAAACAGCACCAGCAAACAGCCCACAAGGGCCAGGGAGATTTCCGACAGGTTGCTGCGGCTCCAGCGGGATACGGTGGCGAGCAGGTCGAGTACCAGATCCATTCGATTTCCTTAGAGCGATCAGCTCAAAAACTTCTGCAACAGGTCATTGAGAAAGAGTTGCCCGCGGTCGGTGGCCGCCAGGCGTGACGGTTCGACCTGCATTAAGCCACTTTGTTCTGCCTCGCGCCGCGCCTCGTCGAGGCTCGCCAGGTCGAGGCCGGTGCGTTCGGCGTAGAGCGTGGCGTCGACGCCCTCGGTGAGGCGCAGGGCGTTCATCAGGAACTCGAACGGCAACTCTTCGTTGGTCAGCGCCTTCGCCCCGGCCTGGAAGCTTTTGGCCGGGTTGAGGTAGTCCTTCGGCGCGCGGGTCTTCCAGGTGCGCACAATGCGCCCGTCCGGATGGCTGAGCTTGCCGTGGGCGCCGGCGCCGATGCCGATAAAGTCGCCGAAACTCCAGTAGTTGAGGTTATGTCGCGCCGGGCGCCCGGGCTGGGCGTAGGCCGACACTTCGTATTGTGCGTAACCGTGTTCGGCCAGCAGCGCCTGGCCGGCTTCCTGGATGTCCCACAGGGTATCGTCTTCCGGCAGCGCGGGCGGCTGGTTCCAGAACACGGTGTTGGGTTCCAGGGTCAACTGGTACCAGGACAGGTGTGTGGGTTTGAGCGCGATAGCCTGGCGCAGGTCGCTTAACGCATCGTCCAGGGACTGATCGGGCAAGCCGTGCATCAGGTCCAGGTTGAAGTTGTCGAACCCGGCCTGGCGCGCCATTCCGGCGGCGCGTACGGCCTCGTCGCCGTTGTGGATACGGCCCAGGGCCTCAAGCTTTGCCTGCTGGAAGCTCTGGATGCCGATGGACAGCCGGTTGATCCCCAGCGCGCGGTAGGCGACGAACTTCTCTTGCTCGAACGTGCCGGGGTTGGCTTCCAGGGTGATTTCGATGTCGCCGGCAAACGGGATACGTGCTTCCACGCCTTTGAGCAATCGGCCCAGCGCCGCAGCGCTGAACAGGCTTGGCGTGCCGCCGCCGAAGAAGATCGAACTCAGTTCGCGCCCATACACCGCGTGCAGGTCCTGATCGAGGTCGGCCAGCAAGGCGTCCACATACTCTTCTTCCGGCAGCACCTTGCTGGCGGTGTGGGAGTTGAAGTCGCAGTAAGGGCATTTGCGCACGCACCACGGGATGTGGATGTACAGCGCCAGGGGCGGCAGCACCGGCATGGCCGCCCGTGGTGTTTGCGCGCCACCGTGGATCAGCGGCTGCGCGGAGGTGTTCCGGGTCATTTCAAGCCCAGGCGCTGGCGCAGCAAATCCATTGCGCGGGCGCGGTGGCTGATCTGGTTCTTGTCGGCCGGGCTCAATTCGGCGCTGGAGACATTGCGCTCCGGCACCCAGAACAACGGGTCATAGCCAAAACCGTGCTCACCGCTGGCAGCGTGCAGGATGCGCCCGTGCCACAGGCCTTCGCAGAGGATCGGCAGCGGGTCATCGGCATGCCGCACCAAGGCCAGCACACAGACGAACTGCGCGCCGCGCATCGCGTCCGGCACGTCCTTGAGCGCGTCCAGCAGCTTGGCGTTGTTGGCCGCGTCGCCCTTGCCATCGGCATAACGCGCCGAGTAGATACCCGGCGCGCCGCCGAGGAAGTCCACCGCCAGGCCAGAGTCGTCCGCCAGCGCCGGGAGGCCCGAGATCCGTGCGGCATTGCGCGCCTTGAGGATGGCGTTCTCGACGAACGACAGGCCGGTCTCTTCCGGCTCCACCTGGCTGAACTCGCCGATCGAGCGCAGCTGCACGGATTCGCCGAGCATGGCCTGGAGTTCTTTGAGCTTGCCGGCGTTATGGCTGGCCAATACGAGTTGAGTAAGGTTCATCATTCCGCCGGAAACAGTTCCTGGTTGAATTGGAAGCTATGGGCTTTGCCGCCGGTTTCCACATTGATGGTAAACGTCTTGTATTCCCGCTGCGTCACGGAGTACGGCGCGAGGTAATTGATCCCGCCTTTCTCGTCGATTTGCTTGAACGTCAGGATCTCGCTCTTGCCGCCCAGGTCCTTGATGGTGCCTGTCACCTGCGCTGCCACCGGGGTTACGCCCTTGATCACGGTCACATTGATCAAGCCCTTCTCCTTGCTGCGCACCACGCCGACTTTCTGGGCGGTTTCCGGCTGCAGGAAGCTGGAGGTGAAGGTGTTGTAATGAACGGTGATATCACCGAAGTCTTTCTTGCGATTAGCGTCGATAGTGTCCGCCGCCATGGCGCTGGCGCCCAGGCATGCAGTCAGTAGAAAAATAGCCAAGCGACTCATGATCGTCCCTCTTGAAAATGATTAGACGGCAATCTTGTGATCCGTCAGGCCAGGGCTGCTGACCCGGTAGATACCAATTTCGCCCAACAGATTGGGCCATAGCTTGCTTGCCCAGCCGTGACGATGCTGTTGATCGACGGCCAGGCGGTTGATCACCTTGGCTTCACGCTCGCCACACAGGGCTTCGAAGTCTTCGAAGGTGCAGAAGTGGATGTTCGGCGTGTTGTACCAGGTGTACGGCAGGAAATCCGAGACTGGCATGCGGCCCTTGGTCGCCAGGTACCAGCGGCAGCGCCAGTGCCCGAAGTTGGGGAAGGTGATGATGCACTGGCGGCCCACGCGCAGCATTTCGTCGAGGATGCGGTCCGGGTAGTGCACCGCTTGCAGGGCCTGGGTCATCACCACGATATCGAAGCTGTTGCTGGCGAAGTTGCCCAGGCCCTTGTCCAGGTCCTGCTCGATCACGTTGATGCCCTTGGCCACGCACTGGGCGATGTTGTCCGGGTCGTTTTCCAGGCCGTAGCCGGTGACTTGCTTGTTGTCGCGCAGCCAGCTCAGCAGTTCGCCATCGCCGCAGCCCAGGTCGAGCACGCGGCTGCCGGCGGGGATCCAGTCTTGGATGATGTCCAGGTCGGCTCTCATGGCGTTCTCACAAAGTAATGCGGTTCATGTAGTTGCTGAAAGCCTGGAGGTAGCGCGGGATCGGAATCAGGAAGGCGTCATGGCCTTGCGGTGCATCGATCTCCAGGTAGCAGACGTCTTTCTTGGCGGCCATCAGCGCATCCACCAGCTCTCGGGAGCGGGCCGGCGAGAAGCGCCAGTCGGTGGTGAACGACATGACGCAGAACTTCGCCGTGGCGCCCTCGAAGGTTTTCGCCAGGTCGTCGTCGTGGTTGGCTGCCGGGTCGAAGTAGTCCAGGGCCTTGGTCATCAGCAGGTAGGTGTTGGCGTCGAAACGCCCGGAGAACTCCTCGCCCTGATAACGCAGGTAGCTTTCCACCTGGAACTCTACGCTGTGGAAGTCGTAGTTGAGCTTTTCGCTCTTGAGGCCACGGCCGAATTTCTCGCCCATGGAGTCATCGGACAGGTAGGTGATGTGCCCGACCATTCGCGCCAGCATCAAGCCGCGCTTGGGGATCACACCGGCTTCCTGGAACGAACCGCCGTGGAACTCGGGGTCGGTGAGGATGGCCTGGCGTGCTACTTCGTTGAAGGCGATGTTCTGCGCCGACAATTTGGGTGCCGAGGCGATGGCCAGGCAATGGCGCACGCGATCCGGATACGTGATGGTCCATTGCAGGGCCTGCATGCCGCCCAGGCTGCCGCCGATCACGGCGGCCCATTGTCGGATACCCAGCAGGTCGGCGAGGCGCGCCTGGCTGTGCACCCAGTCTTCCACGGTGAGCACCGGGAAGTCGGCGCCGAACGGCCTGCCGGTTTCCGGGTTGAGGCTGCTGGGGCCGGTGGAACCGTTGCAGCCGCCGAGGTTGTTCAGGCTGACGACAAAGAACTTGTTGGTGTCGATGGGCTTGCCGGGGCCGATGCAACTGTCCCACCAGCCAGGCTTGCGCTCGTCAACGCTGTGGAAGCCAGCGGCGTGATGATGGCCGGAGAGGGCGTGGCAGATCAGCACGGCGTTGCTCGCCGTGGCGTTCAGTTGGCCGTAGGTTTCATAAATCAGGTCATAGGCAGGCAGCGAACGACCACAGGCCAGGGCCAGTGGTTCGCTGAAGTGCGCCACTTGGGGCACGACCAGTCCAACAGAATCGGGGGGGAAGGCAGTTGGCATCGACCCTGCTCTCGTTTAAATGAGGCGTAAGTCTAAAGACCGATGCACCCAGCGGCAAGCAAAGGCCAAATGTGGGAGGGGCAAGTCGAATCGTCGCCCCGCCCCTCCTGCATTTGCTCTGCCTGTCAGATCAGTCCGAACAGTTCCTTCGGCATGTTCGCGAAGTCAGCCAGGTACGGGATGCCCCAGCCTTGTATCAGCTGGATCGCGATAAACGCGAAGATCGGCGAAATATCCAGGCCGCCCAGGTTGGGCACCCAGCGGCGGAACGGCGCGAGCACCGGCTCGGTGATCTGAGACACCAGCTCGGCACCTGGGCTGCGGCTACCCGGCGCGACCCAGGACAGGATCACGCTGATGATCATCGACCAGAAGATGATCTTCAAAAACAACGAGAAGATCCCGATCAGTGCCCACGGCAACAGCAGCACGGTGTAAGGCAGGTAGCCCTTGAGCATCAGGACCAGCGCGAACAGCAGGATCTGCAGCAGCAGCGCCAGCACCAGCGACGACATGTCCAGGCCGAACATGCTCGGGACCACTCGGCGCAGGGGCTTGAGCAGCGGTTGGGTGGCCTTCACCACGAATTGGCACAGCGGGTTGTAGAAGTTCGCCCGCACCAGTTGCAGGATAAAACGCATCAGCACGATCAGCAGGTACAGGCTGCCCAAGGTCTGGATGATGAAGATGACGGCGTCATTGAGTCCAAGCATCATTTATTCCTTCGTAGGGGGACGACTATTTGCCCAGCTGCTCGGCCATTTCAGCCGAACGATGTGCTGCGGCACCCAGTGCTTTTTCCACCAGGGCTTCAAAGCCCCCGGCCTGGAACGATTCGATGGCAGCCTGCGTCGTGCCGCCGGGGGAAGTGACGCGGCGGCGCAACTCGGCAGCGTCCACCTCACTGGAGACAGCCATTTTCGCGGCGCCCAGGGCGGTTTGCTCGGCCAGTTGCTCGGCGACTTGCTGCGGCAGGCCCAGTTTCACGCCGGCGGCGGTCATGGCCTCGATCAGCAGGAAGAAGTAAGCCGGGCCGCTGCCCGACACGGCGGTGACCGCGTCCAGTTGCTGCTCCTGTTCCAGCCACAGGGCGATGCCCACGGCGGACAGCAGTTCCTGGGCCTGGTCACGTTGCTCGGCGGTCACCTCGTGGGTGGCGTACAAACCGCTCACACCCTGGCGCAGCAGCGCCGGGGTGTTGGGCATGCAACGCACGATCGGTTGCGCGCCGAGCCAGTTGTTCATGCTGGCGCAGGTGATGCCGGCGGCGATCGACACCACCAGTTGGTGCGGCTGCAGGCTTGGGCGCAGGCTTTCGCACACGGCCTTCATGGCCTGTGGCTTGACCGCCAGCACGATCACATCGACACCTTGGATGGCTTCGGCGTTATCGGCGAAGGTTTCGATACCGTGCTCGGCGCTGACGCGGGCACGGGTCTCGGCGCCCGGATCGCTGGCGCGGATCTGCGCCGCTTCCAGGCCCTTGGCCCGCAGGCCGCCGATCAGGCTGGCCGCCATGTTGCCGGCGCCGATAAAGGCAATACGCGTGTTGCTCATGACAGGTCCTTACTTAGATGGATGTCAGCCATTTCATGGCTGGCCGTAGTCGCGGGCGCCAAACAGGGCGGTACCGATCCGCACCCAGGTGGCGCCCTGGGCGATGGCCGACTCAAGGTCGTGGCTCATGCCCATGGAAAGTGTGTCGAGCGGCAGGTTCAGGCTGTTTTGCAGGTCGCGCACGCTGGAAAACGCGGCGTCTTGTTCGGCCCGATCGTCCGTCGGCTCGGGAATCGCCATCAGGCCCCGCAGCTTCAAGCGCGGCAGGGCGCTGATGGCGTTGGCCAGGGCCGGCAGGTCGGCGGAGGTGCAGCCGGACTTGCTGGCCTCGCCACTGACATTGACCTGGATGCAGATATTCAGCGGTGGCAGGTCGGCCGGGCGTTGCTCGGACAGGCGTTGTGCAATTTTGAGACGGTCCACGGAATGCACCCAAGCGAAATTCTCGGCGATGGCGCGAGTCTTGTTCGATTGAATGGGGCCGATGAAGTGCCAACTCAAGGGCAGGTCGGTTAATTCGGCCTGCTTGCCCAGGGCTTCCTGCAGGTAGTTTTCGCCAAAATCACGCACCCCGGCGGCATAGGCTTCACGCACGGCTTGGGCGGGTTTGGTCTTGCTCACGGCCAGCAGGTGGATGCTGTTTGCGTCACGTTGCACGGCGTCGGCTGCGGCGCGGATGCGCTGGCTAACCTGGCCGATGTTGTCTGCTATCGTCGACATTCAAGATGCGCCCGTGGATATGGAGTCCGCGGCATTCTACTGGAAATGGAAAGCCCTATGGATATCACTGAATTACTGGAGGCCGGCGTGCGTCGCGGCGCTTCCGACCTGCATCTGTCGGCCGGTATGGCGCCCATGCTGCGTATTGACGGTGAGGTCTGGCCGTTGGATTGGCCGGTGCTTTCACCCCCGCAAGTAGCGGATTTATTGAGCCCGTTGCTCAACCGCTACCAACAAAAGGATTTCGAAACATCTCTTGAAACGGATTTTGCCTTCGAGTTGCCGGGCGTGGCGCGGTTCCGGGCGAACGTATTCCAGCAGGATCGCGGCATGGGCGCGGTGTTTCGCACCATCCCGGCCGAGGTCCAGAGCCTGGAAAACCTCGGCCTGGGGGAAGTGTTCCAGCGTATCGCCCAGCTTGCGCGCGGCCTGGTGCTGGTGACGGGCCCCACCGGCTCCGGCAAGTCCACTACCCTGGCGGCGATGATTGATTACCTCAACCAGCATCGGCGCCAGCACATCCTCACGCTGGAAGACCCCATCGAGTTTATCCACACGCCGAAAATCGCCCTGATCAACCAGCGCCAGGTGCATCGCGACACCCACAGTTTCTCGCTGGCCTTGCGTTCGGCGCTGCGCGAAGACCCCGACGTGATCCTGGTGGGCGAACTGCGCGACCTGGAAACCATCCGCCTGGCCCTGACGGCGGCTGAGACCGGGCATCTGGTATTTGGCACCCTGCACACCACCTCGGCGGCAAAGACCGTGGACAGGCTGGTGGACGTGTTCCCGGCGGGGGAAAAGGCCATGGTCCGCTCGATGCTGTCGGAGTCGTTGCAGGCGGTAGTGTCCCAGGTGCTGGTCAAGAAGGTTGGCGGCGGGCGGGTGGCGGCCCATGAAATCATGCTGGGTACGCCAGCCATTCGAAATTTGATCCGCGAGGACAAGGTGGCGCAGATGGTCTCGGCGATTCAGACCGGCGGTGCGCTGGGTATGAAAACGCTGGATATGAGCTTGAAGGCGTTGGTCACGGAAGGCGTGATCAGCCGGGAAGAGGCGCGGGAGAAGGCGAGGGTGCCTGGGGATATCTGAGGGGTTGTGAACGACACACATCAAATGTGGGAGGGGGCTTGCCCCGATAGCGGTGGATCAGTCAGCTTATCTGTACCTGGCCCACTGCTATCGGGAGCAAGCCCCCTCCCACATGTACTACTGCATTCCAGCTTCAGATCAGCGTTGTACTACCCGCAAGGTGTTCTGCTCTTTCGGCAGAACCCGCTTGGCAATCACGTAGTTCTTGTCCCAGAACGGCTTTTTCAGCGTGTCGATGCTGACCGACTTGCCACGACGCGGTGCGTGGATGAAGCGGTCGTTGCCCAGGTAGATGGCTACGTGGTTCACCTGGCGGCTCTTCAGTTTGAAGAACAACAGGTCACCCGGTTTCAGGTCCTTGCGCTCAACCTTCTGCCCATGACCGGCGGCCATGGCGTTGGAGGTGCGCGGCAGATCCACGGCCGCTACGTCGTTAAACGCATATTTCACCAGGCCGCTGCAGTCAAACCCTTTACTTGGGCTGCTGCCGCCCCAACGATAAGGCGTACCGAGCACGTTTACGGCGCGGCTGAGGACGGTGCTGCTTTGCCTGGTGTTGACTGCCATCAGGCCTGGAACTGCTTTACCGTGGGCCTTGCTCAGTTGAGTCGGGCGGCTGACGGTTGGCTTTGCCGATTTGGCAGTGCTGGGCGCGCTGTGGACTTTAGGGGTGAAACCGTTGACGTTCGGAAGTCGTTGCTCACGATTGGTGGCGTGGGCGGCCAGTGGCATTAATAGGCAAATGGTTAGCCATGTCTTTAAAAATGGTCGCATCAGGCGTGGCTCTTATGGGTTTGCGCGCAACTTTATAACAGCTTTTTGTGTCGTTCTCAGGCCGTTTGTCGACTGAACCTTGGGGTCAAACTCAGGAAAAACGCGACGATTCGCCGCGATTGTCCTACACAAGTCAGGTGGCATAAGGCTTTCAGGGGAGGGAAGATACCATTTGCCGTACGTCGGGCGCCTGTAAAAAAGTCACAAAGAAAGTGAAAAAATTTATCTATCGAAGCAAAAGAGGTACGCCATGAACACCTATCAACAGGTTGGTCCGCAGCAAGACACCCACAGCAAGGTGATCGGTTACCTGCTCTGGATTTTCGGGTTTACCGGGGCCCATCGTTTCTATTACGGCAAACCGGTCACTGGAACGATCTGGTTTTTCACCCTCGGCTTGCTGGGGATCGGCTGGCTGATCGACCTGTTCCTGATTCCGGCCATGGACCGTGAAGCGGACCTGCGTTTTACCGCTGGGCCAATCGAATACAACGTGGCGTGGATTCTGTTGGCGTTCCTGGGGGTGTTCGGCGTGCACCGCATGTACCAGGGCAAATGGATCACCGGCCTGATCTACCTGCTGACCGGCGGCTTATTCCTGGTGGGGGTGCTGTATGACTTCTGGACCTTGAATACCCAGGTTTCGATCCGCAATGCCGAGCGCAACGGCGGCCGGTAGATCATAAATAACCTGTAGAAGCGAGCAAGCTCGCTCCTACAGTTTTTAATGGCTCAAGCCTGGTAGCTGATGCGCCCATCCACCAAGGTGTAGCGCACGCTCGCCGGCAGGCTATGGCCGATGAACGGGCAGTTCTCACCCTTGGACAGCCAGTGCTCGCCCGCAACCGTGGAGCCGGCCGGGTCAAACAGCACCAGATCCGCCGCCGACCCCACCGCCAGCTTGCCCGCCGGCAGGCGCAAGGCCTCGGCCGGGCCTGCGCTCAGGCGCGCCAGCAGTGTCGGCAGGTCCAGCAAACCGTCTTCCACCAACGTCATCGCCAGCGGCAGCAACAGCTCCACGCTGCTGATGCCCGGCTCCGTCGCGCCGAACGGCGCCAGCTTGGCATCGCGCTCATGGGGCTGGTGGTGGCTGGAAATCGCCGAGATCACACCGGATTTGACTGCCGCACGCAAACCGTCACGATCGGCCAGTGTGCGCAGCGGCGGTTGCACGTGGTAAAGGCTGGAGAAGTCGATCAGCGCCTCATCCGTCAGCAGCAACTGATACAACGCCACGTCTGCCGTCACCGGCAGGCCACGGGCCTGGGCCTGGGCGATCAGGGCCACGCCCCGGGCGCTGGTCAGTTGGCTGAAGTGCGCACGCACGCCGCTTTGTTCCACCAGCAGCAGGTCACGGGCCAGGGCTACGGTTTCAGCGGTTTCCGGAATACCCGGCAAGCCGAGGAAGCTGGCGACCGCACCTTCATGGGCCAGGCCGCCTTCGGCCAGGTCGCGGTCCTGGGAGTGGAAGATCACCGTCAAGTCGAAGGTGGCCGCGTATTCCAGGGCGCGGCACAGGGTGCGGGTGCTGCGGAAACTCTCCAGGCCGTTGCCGAACGCCACGCAACCGGCATCGCGCAGGGCGATCAGTTCGGCGAGTTGTTCGCCTTCCAGGCCTTTGCTCAGGGCGCCGATGGGGAACACTTTGCAATTGCCGGCTTCACGGGCACGGTCGAGGATCAGCTCGGTCACGGCCGACGTGTCGAGCACCGGCTTGGTGTGCGGTGGGCAGCACAGGCTGGTGACGCCACCGGCTGCGGCCGCGCGGGTCTCGCTGGTGATATTGCCTTTGCGGCTGAAGCCCGGCTCGCGCAGGGCGACGTTCAGGTCAACCAGGCCGGGCGCGGCCACCAGGCCTTTGGCGTCGATGGTCTCGCTGGGGCTGAAAGCACCGGGCGCGGCACCGATGGCGATGATCCGGCCGGCCTCCAGGTGCAGATCGGTAACGTGATCCAGGCCACTGGCCGGATCGATGACTCGGGCGCCGAGAATGCTGAGCTTCACTGGGCCTTCTCCTGCTCGAATTGACGTTGCGCGGTTTGTCCGCTCATGGCCATGGACAACACCGCCATGCGCACGGCGATGCCATACGTGACCTGGTTGAGAATCACCGACTGGCTGCCGTCGGCCACCGCCGACTCAATCTCCACGCCTCGGTTGATCGGCCCCGGGTGCATCACGATGGCGTCCGGCTTGGCGCCGGCCAGGCGTGCGGTGGTCAGGCCGAACAGACGGTAGAACTCGCCTTCGCTCGGCAGCAGGCCACCCGACATGCGTTCGCGTTGCAGGCGCAGCATGATCACCACGTCCACATCCTTGAGGCCTTCGGTCATGTCGGTGTAGACCTTCACGCCGTATTGCTCGATGCCGATGGGCAGCAGGGTTTTCGGTGCGATCACGCGGATGTCCGGGCAACCCAGGGTTTTCAGGGCCAGCATGTTCGAGCGTGCCACCCGCGAGTGCAGGATGTCGCCGACGATGGCCACCGAGAGGTTTTCAAAGCTGCCCTTGTGCCGGCGTATGGTGAGCATGTCGAGCATGCCCTGGGTCGGGTGGGCGTGACGGCCGTCGCCGCCGTTGATGATCGCCACCTGCGGGCACACGTGCTCGGCAATGAAGTGGGCGGCACCGGAGTCGCCGTGGCGCACCACGAACATGTCGGCGGCCATCGCTTCCAGGTTGCGCAGGGTGTCGAGCAGGGTCTCGCCCTTGCTCGCCGACGAGGTGGACACGTTCAGCGTGATCACGTCGGCCGACAGCCGTTGGGCCGCCAGTTCAAAGGTGGTCCGTGTACGGGTGGAGTTCTCGAAGAACACGTTGCAGATGGTCTTGCCGCGCAGCAGCGGGACTTTCTTCACCGCCCGGCCGCCAACCTCGAGGAACGAGTCGGCGGTGTCGAGGATTTCGGTGAGCAGTTCGCGGGGCAAACCGTCGAGGGACAAGAAGTGTTGCAACTGGCCCTGAGCATTGAGCTGCAGCGGGCGCTTGGCATCTAGAGGCGTCATCGCGGGGACTCTTTACAAGGCGGTTTAAAGGGCAAGGTCTTGCAGTTCGAGTTCGAGCGGCGTGGGACCGGACAATTTTACTCGCTGGCTGGCCTCAAGGGACAGCGTGGCGCCAACCACGTCCGGGCTGATGGGCAGTTCGCCTGCCTCCAGGTCCAGCAGGCAGACCAGGGTGATGCTGGCCGGGCGCCCGTAATCGAACAATTCATTCATGGCGGCGCGGATGGTACGGCCGCTCATCAGTACATCGTCGATCAGCACCAGGTGCTGGCCTTCAATCTCGAACGGCAGGGCGGACGGGCGCACTTGCGGGTGCAGGCCGTTCTGGCTGAAGTCGTCGCGGTAGAAGGACACGTCCAGGGTACCCAAGGGTGAGTCGCTGCCCAGTTCGTCCAGCAACGCCTGGGCGACCCACACACCACCGGTGCGAATGCCGATAAAGCGCGGTTCGCTGATGCCACGGTGTTCCAGGTGCGTCTTGAGGCTAACCGCCATCTGGCGGATCAGTTCGGCGGGGTTTGGCAGGCTCATGGTGGCTCCTTCAAGGCCTTGCGCGGCGGGGGCGACGACAAGGTCCGGGCTCAAACGTAAGAAGACGCGGCAAGCCGCGTCAGTCAGGATTCAAATAAAGCAGTGTTTTCGTCCAGCCAGCCCTGTAACAGCAAGGCGGCGGCGATGGCGTCCACCGGGTTGTCGCGGTAGCTGCCTTTCTGGCCGCCACGGTCACGGCGCTCGCCCTTGGCTTCAAAGGTGGTCAGGCGTTCATCGTGGGTATAGAAGGGCAGGTTGTAGCGGCCATTAAGACGGCGGGCGAACTTTTCGGCGCGCAGGCACATGTCGCTGGGGGTGCCGTCCATGTTCAGGGGCAGGCCGACCACTACGGCATCGGGCTTCCACTCTTTGATCAGGGCTTCGACCTGGTTCCAGTCCGGTATGCCGTTCTGGGCCTTGAGGGTGCACAGCTCGCGGGCCTGGCCGGTGATGACCTGGCCGACCGCTACGCCGATCTGCTTGGTGCCGTAGTCAAAGCCGAGGATCAGACGCAAGGCCATCAGGCGTGCCCCGCCTGGCTGGTCAGCAGGCTGAGGTTGACCCGCAGCTTGGCCGCGGCGGCTTCCAGGCGCAATTCGCTTGCGGTGTTGAACAGGATGTCGGCATCGAACGGGCAGGTCAGCCAGGCATTGCTGGCCAGTTCGGCTTCCAGCTGCCCGGCTTCCCAGCCGGCGTAACCCAGGGTGATCACACTTTGCTCAGGGCCCACGCCGTCGGCGATGGCGAACAACACGTCCTGGGAGGTGGACAGCGAGACTCCGTCCAGGTCAACCGTGGCCTGGAACTTCGGCCCGGTGGGGTGCAGCACAAAGCCGCGATCGGTCTGCACCGGCCCGCCGATGTAGATCGGCACGCCCTGGCAACGGGCCGGCGGGTCGACCTCCGGACGCAGTTGTTCAAGGATATCGGCCAGGTTCAGCGCCTGCGGGCGGTTCACCACCAACCCCATGGCACCATTGGCCGTGTGCTCGACGATGTAGGTCAAGGTCTGCGCAAAGTTCGGGTCGGCCATATGGGGCATGGCGATCAGGAATTGGTGCTTGAGGTAGGTCGGGCTGACATTTTTCATGTCCGCTAGTGTGGCGTTGGAGGGGCGAACTGACAAGCTGGACGTGACCCGAATACCGTGCTGTCGGCTTTTCTGTAGGACGGCGCGTTCAGTTGCTGGAAAGGCGATCACCCTTGGCAAACTTCCAGGTGCGGATGATTTCCAGACGGTCCACATCGTTCAAGTCCCCGGTAAACGGGGCAAAGGGCGCGGCCAGGCGCACGATGCGTTGGGCCGCCTGGTCCAGCAGCGGCTGACCGGACGATTCCAGCACCTGCACTTCATATAAGGTGCCGTCGCGGTTGATCGACACCAAAAGACGCAAATTGCCGTAGATCTGCTGGCGCCGTGCCTCTTCCGGGTAGTTGAGGTTACCGATGCGCTCGACCTTCTTACGCCACTCGTCCTTATACCAGGCGCCCTTGTCGCGCATGGTCGAGGCGGCGTTCAGGCGGTAAATGCGTGGGCGCTTGGCGTACAGCTGTTGTTCATGGGCCAGTTCGGCTTCCAGGCTGGAGATTTCGTCGGACAGTGTCGAGCTGTCGAACGTCGGTGCCGGCTTCACGGGCTCGGGTTGCGGCTCGGTCTTGGTTTTCTCGCGCTGGACTGGGGCTTTTTGCGGCTTGGGTGCGACGGTGGTCACCGTGGGCTTGGGCGTGGCCTGTTTGACTTCAGGCTTGGGCGCCGGCGGCGGTGTGACCTTATTGACCTTGTTGTCCTGGAAGGGCGCCACTTCGGTGGTCTTGGGGATCGCCTTCTTGTCCAGGGTGCCACTGCCCTGCTGGTTGTCCTGGGCGAGAAAGTCGGCCTTCTCGGGCTTCTTTTCGCTCTTGAACGTGGCGAGGGTGATTTCCAGGGTCTTGGTGATCTGCTTGGGCTCGACCATGGTGAAACCCACGCCGAGGATCAAGGCCAGGTGAATCAATGCCGCGAGAAACAGGGTAAATCCGAGCCGATCAGCCGGGCGCACGCCGCTGTGGGAGAGTTCGGAGGGCAGATCGGACGGGAGTGTCATGACAAGAAAACCAACATCGCGCGTTTCACAGGTCGGGCATGATAGCGCAATGTTGGTATGTGTCCGGCTGTTCTATATCAGTTGGCCTGCAGCTTGCGTTCGATGGCGGCCATCAACATTTCGCCGATGTTCGTGCCAAATGCGTTATCGATCTCGCGAATGCAGGTCGGGCTGGTGACATTGATTTCGGTAAGATTTTCCCCAATTACGTCAAGGCCTACAAACAGCAAACCCTTTTCCCGCAGGGTCGGGCCAACCTGGCTGGCGATCCAGCGGTCCTTGTCGGACAACGGCCGAGCTTCGCCTCGACCGCCTGCTGCCAGGTTGCCACGGGTCTCGCCCGCCGCCGGAATACGCGCCAGGCAGTAATCCACCGGCTCGCCGTCGATCATCAGGATGCGTTTGTCGCCGTCCTTGATCGCCGGCAGGTAGGCCTGGCCCATTATCTGCTGGGTGCCCAGGGCGGTCAGGGTTTCGAGGATCACCGACAGGTTCGGGTCGCCGGCGCGGTGACGGAAGATCGAGGTGCCTCCCATGCCGTCCAGCGGCTTGAGGATCACATCACCGTGTTTGGCGGCAAATTCACGCAGCACGTCGGCACGACGGCTGACCACGGTGGGCGGCGTGCACTGCGGGAACAACGTGGCGAACAGCTTTTCATTGCAGTCGCGCAGGCTTTGCGGCTTGTTGACGATCAGCACGCCGGCACGCTCGGCCTGCTCCAGCAGGTAGGTGGAGTAGACGAACTCCATGTCGAACGGCGGGTCCTTGCGCATCAGGATCACGTCGAGGTCGCTCAGGGGGCTGTCGATTTCGTCCTGCAGTTCGAACCACTTCTCGGGGTTGGCAAACACCTGCAGCGGGCGCATGCGTGCACGGGCCTCGCCGTCGCCCTGGTAAAGGTCGCGCTGCTCCATATAGAACAGGCTCCAGCCGCGGGCCTGGGCGGCCAGGAGCATGGCCAGCGAGCTGTCCTTTTTATAGGAAATGCTGGCGATAGGGTCCATGACAATGCCGACGCGAACGCTCATGGGGGATTTCCTCTAGCAAAATTGGGGCGCATAAAAGTGGCGTCAGAGTGGCGCTGCGGCTGTTGTGGGTCAAGGAAAAACCACCGGGCGGGTGCCTCGATAGATTGCTCCCCGAGACTGTGCTAAAAAGACTGCCACGGCGCAGCAGCCCTTGAATTCCAAGGCCTGCGGCGCTCATCCTGTGCAACATCAGGCAGTACACACCGAAAACCGATTCGCTGTGGCGATGGTAGAGCAGATATGGAACAGCATTCCAACGCCTTGAGAGTGATGGTGATCGACGATTCGAAGACGATCCGCCGCACCGCCGAGACGCTGTTGAAGAACGTGGGCTGCGATGTCATCACGGCCATCGACGGTTTCGATGCCCTGGCCCGGATTGTGGATCATCACCCGCACATTATCTTTGTCGACATCATGATGCCGCGCCTGGATGGCTATCAGACCTGCGCCCTGGTGAAGAACAACCCGGTGTTCAAGTCGATCCCGGTGATCATGCTGTCCTCCAAGGACGGTCTGTTCGACAAGGCCAAGGGGCGCATCGTGGGTGTCGATCAGTTTTTGACCAAGCCTTTCAGCAAGGAAGAACTGCTGAGTGCGATCAAGGCCTATGTGCCCGGGTTCGCCGCAGTGGAACAAGCACACTGACGCCGCCTCACAAGGGCCGGCGCCGACCAATGTAGTGGGGAAAACCATGGCACGTGTTCTGATCGTCGACGATTCGCCGACCGAAATGTACAAACTGACCGGCATGCTGGAAAAGCACGGCCACCAGGTCCTCAAGGCCGAGAACGGCGCCGACGGCGTGGCCCTGGCCCGCCAGGAAAAGCCCGACGCCGTGCTGATGGACATCGTGATGCCGGGCCTCAATGGCTTCCAGGCCACCCGCCAGCTGTCCAAGGAGCCGGAAACCAACGGCATCCCGATCATCATCATCACCACCAAGGATCAGGAGACCGACAAGATCTGGGGCGCACGCCAGGGTGCCAAGGATTACCTGACCAAGCCTGTGGACGAGGAAACCCTGATCGCCACCCTGAACAAGGTGCTGGCCGGCTGACGGCACGCCATCATGACCGAGTCGCAAACCGCCTTCGAGTTGCTGCTGGACATCGACCGCCGCTGCCGCCTGCTGGCCGCCGACCTGCCATCCCAGGAAACCCGCCTGCAACGCTGGAGCGGGATTGGCTTTCGCCTGGGGCAGCATTGGTATGTCGCGCCCATGGGCGAAGTCGCCGAAGTCCTGCATGAGCCGCGTTGCACTTTAATGCCCGGGGTCAAGGCCTGGGTCAAGGGTGTTGCTAACCTGCGCGGGCGTTTGCTGCCGGTGATGGACCTCGGCGGCTTCCTTGGGCTTGAGCTGTCCAAGGCGCGCAAGCAACGGCGGGTGCTGGTGGTGGAATACAACGATCTGTTTGTCGGGCTGCTGGTAGACGAGGTGGTGGGGATGCAGCATTTTGCACAAGACGCCTTGCTGGTGAGCCCCAGCCCCGGCGCGCCATTTATCCAGGGCCAATTCGACGGCGAGCCGCTGTGGCAGGTCTTCAGCCCCTTCGCCCTGGCCCAGGCCCCTGGCTTCATGGATGTCGCCGCATGACCACCGCTACTACGCCCAAACCCCAGGCCGGCTCACGCAGCCGTTCACAGATCATCGTGCTGTTTATCGCGCTGATCGTATTCATCATGCTGCTGTTCGCCAACTTCGCTTACCTCAACACCCAGTCCACCTATGACAAGCAGTACATCGGCCACGCCGGTGAACTGCGCGTGCTGTCCCAACGCATTGCCAAGAACGCTACCGAGGCCGCCGCCGGCAAGGCCGCCGCATTCAAGCTGTTGGGCGATGCGCGCAACGACTTTGCCCGACGCTGGGGCTACCTGAAAAAAGGCGACCCGGAAACCGGCCTGCCCGCTGCGCCCAGTGCGGTCCGTGCCGAAATGCGCGCGGTGCAGACCGACTGGGAGGCGCTGCTGAAAAACACCGACGCGATCCTCGCCAGCGAACAGACCGTGCTGTCCCTGCACCAAGTGGCCGCGACCCTCGCCGAAACCGTACCGCAATTGCAGATGGAGTCGGAAAAGGTCGTCGACATCCTGCTGCAACGCGGCGCGCCGGCCAGCCAGGTGGCCTTGGCCCAGCGCCAGTCGCTGCTGGCCGAGCGTATCCTGGGCGCGGTCAACACGGTGCTGGCCGGTGACGAAACCGCCGTCCAGGCCGCCGACACCTTTGGCCGCGATGCCAATCGCTTCGGGCAGGTGCTCAATGGCATGCTCAACGGCAACCCCGGGCTGCGCATCACTCAGGTAGAAGACCGCGATGCCCGCGCGCGGCTGGCGGAAATCGCCGAGCTGTTCGAGTTTGTCTCCGGCTCCGTGGATGAAATCCTCGAAACCTCGCCGCAGCTGTTCCAGGTCCGCGCCTCGGCGAGCAATATTTTCAACCTGTCGCAAACCCTGCTCGATGAAGCCTCGCACCTGGCCACCGGTTTTGAAAACCTCGCCAGCGGACGCAGCTTCGACACCATCGGCGGCTATGTGCTGGGCCTGTTGGCGCTGGCCTCGATCATCCTGATCGGCCTGGTGATGGTGCGCGAAACCAACCGCCAACTGCACGAGACCGCCGAGAAGAACGAGCGCAACCAGAACGCGATCATGCGCCTGCTCGATGAAATCGAAGACCTGGCCGACGGCGACCTCACCGTGACCGCCTCGGTGACCGAAGACTTCACCGGCACCATCGCCGACTCCATCAACTATTCCGTGGACCAACTGCGCGACCTGGTGGCCACCATCAATCTCACCGCCGGGCAAGTGGCGGGCGCCGTGCAAGAGACCCAGGCCACCGCCATGCACCTGGCCCAGGCCTCCGAGCATCAGGCCCAGCAGATCGCCGAAGCCTCCACCGCGATCAACCAGATGGCCCAGTCCATCGACCAGGTGTCGGCCAACGCGGCCGAGTCCTCGGCGGTGGCGGAACGTTCGGTGGAAATCGCCAACAAAGGCAACGAGGTGGTGCACAACACCATCCACGGCATGGACAACATCCGCGAACAGATCCAGGACACCGCCAAGCGCATCAAGCGCCTGGGCGAGTCGTCCCAGGAGATTGGCGACATCGTCAGCCTGATCGACGACATTGCCGACCAGACCAACATCCTCGCCCTCAACGCCGCGATCCAGGCGAGCATGGCCGGGGATGCCGGGCGCGGCTTTGCGGTGGTGGCCGATGAAGTGCAGCGGCTGGCCGAACGTTCGTCGGCGGCCACCCGGCAGATTGAAACCCTGGTGCGCGCGATCCAGGCCGACACCAACGAAGCCGTCATTTCCATGGAGCAGACCACCACCGAAGTGGTGCGCGGTGCACGGCTGGCCCAGGACGCCGGGGTGGCGCTGGAAGAGATCGAAGGCGTATCGAAAACCCTGGCCGCGCTGATCCAGAGCATCTCCAACGCGGCGCAGCAACAGACCTCATCGGCGGGGCAGATCTCCCTGACCATGAACGTGATCCAGCAGATCACCACGCAGACGTCATCGGGCTCCACCGCTACCGCCGAAAGCATCGGCAACTTGGCGAAGATGGCCAGCCAGTTGCGCAGGTCGGTGTCGGGTTTCACCTTGCCTGCGGCCAAACAGGTTGATGATTGAAATGCGATCCAAATGTGGGAGGGGCTTGCCCCCTCCCACACTAGATCTCTATTGGCTTTGAGATCCAGGCAACCCACGAATTCTAAGCGGAGCAGTTATGGTTGATCGGCACGACTACGTGGCCCTTGAATGGGTCAAGGGCGACATTGCCGAAACCCTGAAGCAGGCCCGTTCGGCGCTGGATGCATTTGTCGAGACCCACGACGATGGCGTGATCAGCCAGTGCCTGGACGCTATCCACCAGGTGCATGGTGCGCTGCAAATGGTCGAGTTCTACGGCGCGGCGCTGCTGGCCGAAGAGATCGAGGAACTGGCCCTGGCGCTCCAGGCCGGGCATGTCGGCCAGCGCGAGGAAAGTATCCGCCTGCTGCAACAGGCCTTGGGCCAACTGCCGTTGTACCTTGACCGGGTGCACAGCGCTCGCCGTGATTTACCGCTGGTGGTGCTGCCGCTGCTCAACGACCTGCGCAGTGCCCACGGCGAAAGCCTGCTGTCGGAAACCAGCTTGTTCAGCCCGCAACTGCTGTCGATTGCGCCGCTTGCCGAGGACGCCCTGGCCCAACGCGCGCCGGCCGACCTCCAGGCGCAACTGCGCCAGTGGCATCAACTGTTGCAGCAAGCCCTCGCCGGGCTGCTGCGTGAAGACCACGGGCCGAGCAACCTGGAAGACATGGCGCGGGTGTTCGCGCGCCTTGAGGCGCTGTGCCAGGGCGCGCCGCTGTTGCCGCTGTGGCAAGTGGCGTCGGCGCTGGTCGAGGGCATGCTCACCGGCGTGGTCGCCAACAGCCCGGCGCTGCGCAGCCTGCTCAAGGCCAGCGACAAGCAGCTCAAGCGCCTGCTGGCGCAGGGCATCGGCGGGATCAACCAGCCCGCACCGGATGAACTGCTCAAGAGCCTGTTGTTTTACGTCGCCAAAGTCACCCGGCCGACCCCGCGCATGCAGAGTCTGAAAGAGCGCTACAGCCTGGATGAGGCCTTGCCCGACAGCACGGTGGTGGACGCCGAACGCGCGCGCCTTGCCGGGCCGGATCGCAACGCCATGGGCTCGGTGCTCGGTGCGTTGTGTGAAGAGTTGGTGCGGGTCAAAGAGCGCCTCGACCTGTTCGTGCGCAGCGACCGCCAGCACACGAGCGACCTCGACGCGCTGCTGGCGCCCCTGCGACAGATTGCCGATACCCTCGCGGTGCTGGGGTTTGGCCAGCCGCGCAAAGTCATCATCGACCAGCTGGCCGTGGTATTGAGCCTGGCCCAGGGGCATCGCGAGCCCAACGATGCGGTGTTGATGGACGTCGCCGGTGCGTTGCTCTATGTGGAAGCCACGCTGGCGGGAATGGTCGGCACCGTCGAGCCGGAAGGCCACGAAGAAAGCCGCCTGCCCACCACCGACCTGACCCAGATCCACCAGTTGGTCATCCGCGAATCCTGCCAGTGCCTGCAGCAAGCCAAGGAGCTGGTGATCGACTGTATCGAAGCCGATTGGGACCGCCAGCGCCTGGAATCCCTGCCGGAACTGCTGAGCCAGGTGCGCGGCGCGCTGGCGATGATCCCCTTGCCCCGCGCGGCCAGCCTGATGCGCGGTTGCACCGATTACGTCGACGAACAGTTGATGGTCAACGACAGCCCGCCGTCGGAGCTGCAACTGGGGCATTTCGCTGACGTGATCAGCAGCCTGGAGTATTACCTCGAACGCATGCTCCAGGACCCGGACGCCGCCGGTGAGCGGGTGTTGGAACTGGCCACCCAAAGCCTGGCTGCGCTGGGTTACCTGCCCGCCGAAAAACCCTGGCGCCAGGCGCTGGCAGCACCCGATGGCGCGCTGTCGAGCGAGGTTGCGCCCAGCCAGTCCCAGTTCGACGCATTGGCCAACCCCACTTCGGGCCTCAATCCGCCGGCCTTGCAACGCCCCGGTAGCCTGCTGCCGCCGCCGGCCGATGAAGCGCCCATCGACGATGAACTGCGCGACGTCTTCCTCGAAGAAACCGAGGAAGTCCTTGAGGTGCTGCACCGTCACCTGCCCAACAGCGCGGACAAAACCGCCCAGGGCGAAATGCGCCGCGCCTTCCACACCCTGAAAGGCAGCGGCCGCATGGTGCGCGCCCTGGTGCTGGCAGAATTGGCCTGGGCCGTGGAAAACCTGCTGAACCGTGTGCTCGAGCGCAGCGTGGCCCTCGGCCCCGAGATCCAACAGGTGCTGGATGACGCCGTGGCCCTGCTGCCGGCATTGATCGCCGACTTCGCGACGGGCGAGCAACACCAGCGCGATGAGGTCGACGCCCTGGCCGCCCGCGCCCACGCCTGGGCCAACGGCGCCCCAGCGTCGGTCGGCGAACCCCACGATCCGATGTTGCTGGAGATCTTCCGCAACGAAGCCCAGAGCCATCTGGACAGCCTCAACCACTTCCTGCAACAGGCCGCCGAGCATGTGCCGCTGCAAGTCAGCGATGAACTGCAACGCGCCCTGCACACCCTCAAGGGCAGCGCCTACATGGCCGGCGTGTTGCCGATCGCCGAGCTGGTGCGCCCACTGGATCACCTGACCCGCGAATACAAGGCCCATCGCCTGCCGCTGGACCTGGACGAAGTCGAGCTGCTGCTGGAAGCCGAAGGCCTGTTCCAGCGTGGGTTGCGTCAACTGGACCGCGATCCCCTGGTGCCGATCAAGGGCGCGGATGACTTGATCCGCCGGACCCAGGCCCTGCTCGACCATCAACTGGCCGCGCTGCTCGACGCCCCCAACACGGGGTTGCGGATCAAGCGCGACCCGCAACTGATCGCCAACTTCCTGGCCCAGGGCATGGACATTCTGCTCGACGCCGAAAGCCTGCTGCGCCGCTGGCAGCAGCACCCCGGCGAACGCCAGGAACTCACCGCGCTGCTGGATGAATTGACCACGCTGGGGGAGGGCGCCCATGTCGCTGACCTGCACGCCATCGATGAACTCTGCGAAGCCTTGCTCGACCTCTACGGCGCCGTGGAAGAAAGCAGCCTGGCGGTCAGCGAGCGGTTTTTCCATGAGGCCGAGCAGGCCCATGAAGCGCTGATCAACATGCTCGATCAATTGGCCGCCGGCCAGGAAATCATCCCGGCACCGGCACGTGTACACGCCCTGCGCGAACTGTTGGACGATGCACTGGACCCTTCTGCCACCGGCCTGATCAAAAGCGACGGCAGCCGCGCCTTGAGCATCTCCGAACTGGGCGCCGCCACCGCGCAACTGCAGGATGACACGTGGATCGACGATGAACTCGTGGAAATCTTCCTCGAAGAAGCCGTGGATATTCTCGACAGTGCGGGGCAGTCCCTGAAACGCTGGCTGCTGGAGCCGGACAGTGCCGCGCCGTTGTCGTCCCTGCAGCGCGATCTGCACACCCTCAAGGGCGGCGCGCGCATGGCCGACATCGGACCGGTGGCCGACCTGGCCCATGAACTGGAATGCCTGTACGAAGGCCTGGTGGATCGGCGCTACAGCTACTCCAGCGAGCTGTCGCAGGTGCTGATGGCCAGCCATGAGCGACTGGCCTTGCAACTGGAGGAACTGCAGCACCATCAACCCTTGAGCGACAGCGCCGAACTGGTCGCCCGGTTGCGCGCGCTACGCCAGGGCGGCATGCCGGCTGTACAGGCCGCCCCACCTGCGGAAACGCCGGGCACCGACCCCGAATTGCTGGACATCTTCCTCGAAGAAGCCGCCGACATTCTCGACAGCTCCGGCAGCGCCTTGCTGCGCTGGCAGGCCGAGCCGAACAATCGCCAGGAAGTCGAAACCCTGCTGCGCGACCTGCACACCCTCAAGGGCGGCGCGCGCATGGTCGAGATCGGGCCGATCGGTGACCTGGCCCATGAGCTGGAATTTCTCTACGAAGGGCTGTCCGCCGGTTTGCTCGCGCCGTCCGCCGAACTGTTCGCGTTGCTGCAGGGCTGCCACGACCGCCTGGCGCAGATGATCGACGCCGTGGCGGATGGGCTGCCGGTGGGTTCGGTGGACAAGCTTATCGAACGTATCAAGAGCCTGGTGCACCCCAGCGATGAGCCCGTGACGCCCGTGGCGCTGCCCGCAGGCAAGGCCGAAGCGGTGGTTGATCCCGGCGCCGACATGGTGAAGATTTCCGCTGACCTGCTGGACGACCTGGTCAACCTGGCCGGCGAGACCTCGATCTTCCGTGGTCGTATCGAGCAGCAAGTCAACGACGCGCGCATTGCCCTGCATGAGGTGGAAACCACTATCGAACGCATGCGCGACCAACTGCGCCGCCTCGACACCGAAACCCAGGGGCGAATCCTCAGTCGTCAACAGGCCGAGGCCGAGCGCCTGGGCTATGAAGAATTCGATCCGCTGGAAATGGACCGTCATTCGCAGTTGCAGCAGCTGTCCCGGGCGCTGTCGGAATCGGCCTCCGACCTGCTCGACCTCAAGGACACCCTCGACCGCCGCAACGAGGACGCCCATGGCCTGTTGCAGCAACAGGCGCGCATCAACACCGAGTTGCAGGAAGGCCTGATGCGCACGCGCATGGTGCCCTTCGAGCGCATGCTGCCGCGCCTCAAACGCATCGTGCGCCAGGTGGCGGGCGAGTTGGGCAAGGACGTGGAGTTCATCGTCGGCAATGCCGAGGGTGAAATGGACCGCAATGTGCTGGAGCGCATGGCGGCACCGCTGGAACACATGCTGCGCAACGCCGTCGACCATGGCCTGGAGCCCCGCGATGCGCGGCTGTTGGCCGGCAAGCCGGAGAAGGGCCGCATCACCCTGGACCTGACCCACGAAGGCGGCGATATCGTTTTCGACATGCGCGACGACGGTGCCGGTGTGCCTCTGGACGCGGTGCGGCGCAAGGCGATCAAGCGCGGTTTGCTCGCCCCTCATCAAGAGATGAGCGACCGTGATGTGTTGCAGTTCATCCTGCAGCCGGGGTTCTCCACGGCGGAAAAGATCACGCAGATTTCCGGGCGCGGCGTGGGCATGGACGTGGTGCACGAAGAAGTGCGCCAGCTCGGCGGCTCGATGTTCATTGACTCGACACCGGGGGAGGGCGTGCACTTTCGCATCCGCCTGCCGTTTACCGTGTCGGTCAATCGGGCGTTGATGGTGCACTGCGCGGACGATCAATATGCGATCCCGCTCAACACCATCGAAGGTCTGGTGCGGGTGCTGCCCCATGAGCTGGCGGGGCACTACCAGCAGGATCCGCCGTGTTATGAATATGCCGGCCAACGCTACGAGCTGTTTTACCTGGGTGACCTGCTGCACACCGTCGGTCGCCCGAAATTACTGGGCCAGTATCAACCCGTGCCGGTGTTGCTGGTGCAGTGCAACGAGCGCCGTGTGGCGGTGCATGTGGACGCCATGGCCGGCACCCGGGAGATTGTGGTCAAGGGCCTGGGCCCGCAGTTTTCCGGGGTGCAGGGGTTATCCGGCGCGACCATCCTGGGGGATGGGCGCGTGGTGTTGATCATCGACCTGCTCGCGCACATCCGCGCCCGGCAAACGGCCTTGCCGGCCCAGGCGGTGGATGCTCCGTTGATCCTCAACGACCCGCTGAAAAAGCGCCCGCTGCTGGTGCTGGTGGTGGACGACTCGGTCACCGTGCGCAAAGTCACCAGCCGCCTGTTGGAGCGCAACGGCATGAACGTACTCACCGCCAAGGACGGCATCGACGCCCTTGCCGTGCTCGAGGAACATACCCCCGACCTGATGCTGCTCGACATCGAAATGCCGCGCATGGACGGCTTCGAAGTGGCCATCAAGGTGCGCAATGACCCCCGGCTGATGCGCCTGCCGATCATCATGATCACCTCCCGCACCGGCCAGAAACACCGCGACCGCGCCATGGCCATCGGCGTCAACGACTACCTGGGCAAGCCGTACCAGGAATCGGTGCTGCTCGAAAGCATCGCCTACTGGAGCAAATCCCGTGCTTGACCACCGCACCAGCCAACTCACCGGCCTGCTCCTGCCCCTGGCCGACCGCCACCTGATACTGCCCAACGTCGCCATCGCCGAGTTGATCGACTTCCAGCGCGGCGAACCGGCCAGCGATGCGCCGCCGTGGTATTTGCGGCAAGTGACGTGGCGAGATCGACAAATCCCGTTGATCAGCTTTGAAGCGGCGTGCGGCGAGGCCGGCGTGACCGGCGAACGCTCGCGGATCGTGGTGTTGAATGCACTGGGCGGCCGACCGACGTTGAAGTTCATTGCGCTGGTGATCCAGGGGATTCCACGGTCGTACAAGCTCGATAGCGAATTGAGCTACGTGGACGTGCCGCTGTGCCCGCTGGAACTGGCGGCGGTGCAGGTGGGGGAACATGTGGCTAAGGTGCCGGATTTGATGGGGCTTGAAGCCTTATTGGTCGAGTCCGGACTGGCCTGAATCTAAGTCATGTGAGGATCCCCTGTGGGAGGGGGCTTGCCCCCGATGGCAGTGGGTCAGCCACCAGATGCAGTGACTGACACACCGCCATCGGG
>NZ_JAFMZG010000017.1:0-46219 GCF_049132125.1 Pseudomonas sp. NFX5 | reverse complement strand
TCTGGTGGCTGACCCACTGCCATCGGGGGCAAGCCCCCTCCCACATTAAAGTGCCGGTGTTTGACGGATTGCGGGTGGTCTTAGGATTTTTCCTGCAAGATTTTGGGCTGTGCATGAACTTGTCGCGTGCAGCCCGCGCGCCTAGTCTTCGTCCCGTCATCGCAAAAAACGGTGACACGGACGTGCAAGTCCGACGAAACTGTTTAGGCGTACAAACGCCCTGCCAACCAACGGGCGTTTTTTGTGCTCGCTGCTTTATGGCGGCTGCGCGCAGGAGGTCTTCGGACCTGCTGGGTGTCCTAAACAGGCCCGGTCTTGCACACCTGCGCACGGTCGCCACCCTCATTCGCGTGCAAGCGAACGGTGGCGCTCCTTACTGACTGTTTAGGAGTTTCATCATGATCAAACCTACCCCTAATCTGCCTCTCTTCGCCGTAAACCCCCACCAAACCACCGAAACGCTGCTGGTCAACGCCAGCGAAACCCTGTCCTCCCTCAACGCACTCACCTGCAACCTGGCCTTCGACCTGGACACTTCCCAGCGCGCCATCATGCTCGGGATCCAGCAAATGGCCGAGTTGGGGCAGTTGTTGGTGGATCGGGCGCTGGAGCAGGTCAGCCCTTCGCTGGAAAAGGTCCCAAACAGGGACTGATCAGCCCCTGTTTGGGACCGCTATCTAACAGGCATCACTGAACAAATGTGGGAGGGGGCTTGCCCCCGATGGCTGAGTGTCAGTTGATACATCACTTAGCTGACCCTCCGCTATCGGGGGCAAGCCCCTCCCACATTTAGATCATCTTTTGGCTCGGATCAGTGTTTGCTGATTCTCCATTACTCCAACCGTAACGATCCACCGCTAAGCTTGATTGATGGCCCCCCGAATCACTCCTAAGGTACAGCCCACGACAGCAAACCCGTGGAGCGACCATGACAACAATAACTACCCCCGACTCGCGCTGGACGCGGCGGCGTGACGAGAAGCAGCGGCGGCTCGGGCGGGTTTTGCAGTATGCAGACGGGGCGGTTTTGCCCAGTGACAGGATTGTCGAAGCGCTTGAGGCCCTGATCCTCCCCGGCGACCGCGTGGTGCTGGAAGGCAACAACCAGAAGCAGGCCGACTTCCTCTCGCGCTCCCTGGCCAAGGCCGACCCGGCCAAGCTCCACGATTTGCACATGATCATGCCCAGCGTCGGGCGGTCCGAGCACCTGGACCTGTTTGAAAAGGGCATCGCGCGCAAGCTGGACTTTTCCTTCGCCGGCACCCAATCCCTGCGCATCAGCCAACTGCTCGAAGACGGCCTGCTGGAAATCGGTGCGATCCACACTTACATCGAACTCTATGCACGGCTGGTGGTGGACCTGATCCCCAACGTCGTACTGTCCGCCGGTTTCATGGCCGACCGTGCCGGCAATATCTACACCGGCGCCAGCACCGAAGATACTCCCGCGCTGATCGAACCCGCCGCGTTCAGCGATGGCATCGTGATCGTGCAGGTCAACCAGTTGGTGGATGACGTCAGCGACTTGCCACGCGTCGACATCCCCGCCAGTTGGGTGGATTTCGTTGTAGTGGCCGACAAGCCGTTCTACATCGAGCCGCTGTTCACCCGCGACCCGCGCCATATCAAGCCGGTGCATGTGCTGATGGCGATGATGGCGATCCGCGGCATCTACGAAAAACACAATGTTCAGTCCCTCAACCATGGGATCGGCTTCAACACCGCCGCCATTGAATTGATCCTGCCCACCTACGGTGAATCCCTGGGCCTGAAGGGCAAGATCTGCCGTAACTGGACCCTCAACCCGCACCCCACGCTGATCCCTGCCATCGAAAGCGGCTGGGTGGAAAGCGTGCACTGCTTCGGCACCGAACTGGGCATGGAGAACTACATCGCCGCGCGCCCGGATGTGTTTTTCACCGGCCGCGACGGTTCGATGCGTTCCAACCGAATGTTCTGCCAGCTGGCCGGCCAATACGCGGTGGACCTGTTTATCGGTGCGACCCTGCAAGTCGACGGCGACGGTCATTCCAGCACCGTGACCCGTGGCCGCCTCGCCGGTTTCGGTGGGGCGCCGAACATGGGCCACGACCCGCGCGGTCGTCGTCACGGCACGCCGGCATGGCTGGACATGCGCCACGGCGACGCGCCGGAAGCGCTGCTGGAACGCGGCAAAAAGCTCGTGGTGCAGATGGTCGAGACCTTCCAGGAAGGGGGCAAGCCCACCTTCGTCGACACCCTCGACGCCGTGGAAGTGGCGCGCAAAAGCGGTATGCCCCTGGCGCCGATCATGATCTACGGCGACGACGTCACCCACCTGCTCACCGAAGAAGGCATCGCCTACCTGTACAAGGCGCGGTCCCTGGAAGAGCGCCAGGCGATGATCGCCGCCGTCGCCGGGGTGACCGCCATCGGCATGCGCCACAACCCCAAGGACACCGCGCGCATGCGCCGCGAGGGCCTGATCGCCTTGCCCGAAGATTTGGGCATCCGCCGTACCGACGCCACCCGCGAGTTGTTGGCCGCCAAGAGCGTGGCCGACCTGGTGGAGTGGTCCGGTGGCCTGTACAACCCGCCCGCCAAATTCAGGAGCTGGTAAATGCGCGCCCTTAAACTGCACGAACTCAGCCTCGCGGATCGCCTGGCGGATATGGCCGTCGATGCGCTGATCGATGAAGCCGACCTGTCACCCAAGCCCGCCTTGGTGGATCGCCGCGGCAACGGCGCCCACAGTGATCTGCACCTGGGGCTGATGCACGCTTCGGCGCTGTCGCTGTGGCCGATGTTCAAGGCAATGGCCGAGGCGGCGCTTGAATTCGGCGAGGTCGGCTTGCCCCTGCGCGAAGCGCTCGGCCGTATCGGGCGCGAAGGCGAGCAGGCGATGCTCGCTACCACCCACGGCGTGAACACCCATCGCGGTGCGATCTGGGCCCTCGGCCTGCTGACCGCAGCGGCTGCCCTGGAACCGCGTGCCATAACGCTGAACGCCGCCAGACTGGCCCTGCTCAACGACCGTTACGCGCCGCAAACCCCGAGCCACGGCGCCCAGGTCGCCCAGCGTTATGGCGCACGCGGTGCCCGTGAAGAAGCGCAACTGGGCTTCCCCGCCGTGACCCAACGTGGTCTGCCGCAACTGCACAAAAGCCGCCAGCAAAATGCTGGTGAACAGAACGCGCGCCTGGACGCCTTGCTCGCGATCATGACCGAGCTGGCCGACACCTGCGTGCTCTACCGCGCCGGCACCGCAGGCCTGCAAGCAATGCAACACGGCGCCCAAGCGGTGCTCGACGCTGGCGGCAGCGCCACCCTGGCCGGGCGCCGCAGCCTGCACGAACTGGACAACCAGCTCTTGGCCCTGAATGCCTCCCCCGGTGGCGCCGCCGACCTGTTGGCCGCCTGCCTGTTTATCGACCGCCTCGACGGAGCGTTGTGATGGAAACCTTATCCTTTGAATTCCCTGCGGGGCAGCCGCCAACAGGCCGTGCGCTGGTGGGCTGCGTCGGCTCGGGCGACCTGGAAGTGCTGCTGGAACCGGGCACGGCCGGCACGCTGACCATCCAGGTCCAGACCTCGGTAAATGGCGCCGAACAACGCTGGCAGCACCTGTTTGAACGCATCTTCCAGGAGCAGACGCCCCCGGCCCTGAACATTGATATTCACGATTTCGGCGCCACCCCCGGCGTGGTGCGCCTGCGCCTGGAGCAGGGTTTCGAGGAGATCGACCATGACTGACTTGCTGGCTAAACACAGCTTCGTGGAACTGGGGGCGCGGCAGCGGGCCAAGGCCTTGTTGGATGCCGGCACCTTTCGCGAACTGATCGACCCGTTCCAGCGGGTCATGTCGCCTTGGCTCAGCCGCCAAGGTGTGGTGCCCCAGGCCGATGACGGCGTGGTGATCGCCAAGGGCAGCCTCGGCGACTTGCCTGTGGTGATTGCGGCCATTGAAGGCAACTTCCAGGGCGGCAGCCTCGGTGAAGTGGGCGGCGCGAAAATCGCCGGCGCCCTGGAACTGGCGGCCGAAGACAACCGCAAGGGCATCCCGACCCGCGCCGTGCTGCTGCTGGAAACCGGCGGCGTGCGCTTGCAGGAAGCCAACCTTGGCCTTGCAGCGATTGCCGACATACACGCGGCGATTGTCGACCTGCGCCAGTACCAGCCGGTGATCGGCGTAGTGGCGGGCAGCGTTGGCTGTTTCGGCGGCATGTCCATCGCGGCCGGGCTGTGCAGTTATCTCGTCGTCACCCGTGAAGCGCGCCTGGGGCTGAACGGTCCGCAGGTGATCGAGCAGGAGGCCGGGCTGGAAGAGTACGACTCCCGCGACCGTCCTTTTATCTGGAGCCTCACGGGCGGCGAACAGCGTTTTAACAGTGGCCTGGCCGACCGTTACGTGGCCGATGATGTGGCGCAGATCCAGCAGACGGTCAGCGCGTTGCTGCAGCAGGGTGTGCCCGCACAACAGCGCAGTCGCCAGGCTGATGATTACCTCGCACGCTTGGCCGAGTTGGACGCCGTAGCGCAAATCGACCCGGCGACGGTGCGCGAGCTGTATCAGGGAGAACGCTCATGAGAGGCTTGCAGTGGTTCAACGCATTGAGCGCCGGCGCTCCAGTTGTAGACGATTTGCCGGCGTCGCTGAGGGTGGCCGACGGTGTATTGGGTGAGCAACAGGTGCGCTTTGTCGCCGTAGTGACCGACGCGCAAAACCGCTTCCCTCGGGCACGCAATGGCGAAGTCGGTTTGTTGGAGGGCTGGGGGTTGGCCAAGGCCGTCGATGAAGCCATCGCCCGAGGTGACAAGCGCCCGATCATCGCCATCGTCGATGTGCCCAGCCAGGCCTACGGCCGTCGTGAAGAAGCCCTCGGCATCCATCAGGCCCTGGCCGCTGCCGCCGACAGTTATGCCCGCGCGCGCCTGGCCGGGCACCCGGTGATTGCGCTGCTGGTGGGCAAGGCCATGTCCGGTGCGTTCCTCGCCCATGGCTACCAGGCCAACCGCCTGATTGCCCTGCGCGACCCCGGCGTGATGGTGCACGCCATGGGCAAGGCCTCGGCCGCGCGGGTGACCCTGCGCAGCGTCGAAGAGCTGGAAGCCCTGGCCGCCAGTGTGCCGCCCATGGCCTATGACATCGACAGCTATGCCAGCCTCGGCTTGCTGTGGGAGACCTTGTCGGTCTGCCAGATTGAACAGCCCACGGCGGACGATGTAGCGCGGGTCAGCGATTGCCTGGTGAATGCGATCAAGGACGTCGGCAGCACCGATCTGCGCGGACGCCTCGGCGCGACTAATCGCGCAGCCTCAAGCCAGGTTCGTCAACTGCTGCGGGAACAATGGTGAACGCCCACGACTTGCTCTGGGGCATGACCCCGGCGCATGCGTCCGCCGATGCACCGGCCTGGGTGCTGGAGGCGCTAGGCGCCGGCCACCCGGTGGTGGTGCGCCGCGCCATTGCCGCGCCGGGGCATGTGGCGGTCGGCGTGCGCGGGCGTTTGCGTGAGCAGCGGTTCGCCGCCGAGATGCCGCTGGCGGCGGTGCAGCGGCGCGTTGCACCGGAAGCCCTGCGCGACGTGGTTTCGCTACGGGACGTACCCGCACTGCAAGCGCTTGCTCAATTGCGTTCGGTGCTGGTGCACGAGGCATGGGGCGTCAGCGGTAGCGCAGGCTTTGAATTGGCCACCGGCATCGAAGCACTGCATGCCCAGAGTGATCTGGATTTGATCCTGCGCACGCCCAAGCGCCTTGAACGCGCCGATGCCGAGGACCTGTTGGCGAGCCTGGACACGGCGGTGTGCCCTGTGGACCTGCAACTGCAAACCCCGTTTGGCGCCGTGGCCTTGCGCGAATGGGCTGGCGGATCACGTCGCGTGCTGTTGAAAACCATCAGCGGCGCGCGCCTGGTCGACGATCCCTGGCAGGCCGTGGCATGAGCAGCCTCCTGGTGTTTCCGGGGCAGGGTGCCCAGCGACTCGGCATGCTCCAGTCGCTGCCCGAACCTGTGCTGGAAGAAGCCAGCGATGCCCTGGGCGAAGACGTGCGCCGGCTCGATTCAGCGCAAGCCCTGGCCAGTACCCGCGCCGTGCAACTGTGCCTGTTGATCGCCGGCGTCGCCCACGCCCGCCTGTTGGAGCGCACCCCGGATTACGTGGCGGGCCTGTCCATCGGCGCCTACCCGGCTGCGGTCATCGCCGGGGCCCTGGATTTTGCCGATGCGGTAAAGCTGGTCAGCCTGCGCGGCCAACTGATGCAAAACGCTTATCCACACGGCTACGGCATGACCGCGATCATCGGCGTGGAGTTATCCACCGTCGAAACACTCCTCGCCGACATCCACAGCCCTGAAACCCCGGTGTACCTGGCCAATATCAACGCCGATAACCAGAGCGTGATCGCCGGCAGCGACGAGGCCATGAAGCGTGTCGCCGCGCGCATCAAGGGCAACGGCATCGCCAAACGCCTGGCCGTCAGTGTGCCGTCCCATTGCGCGCTGCTGGCGCAGCCGGCCGAGGCCCTGGCCCAGGTATTTGTCCCGCTCAAGGCGCCGCGCATCACCTACCTGAGCAGCACCCGCGCGCGGCCGATCCACAACCCCGAACACCTTTGCGACGACCTGGCCTTCAACATGTGCCGCGTCGTTGACTGGCGCGGCACCGTACAAAGCGCCTACGAGCGCGGTGTGCGCCTGCAAATCGAACTGCCCCCGGGCGCCGTGCTCACCGGCCTGTCACGCCGCGTGTTCGAACAAGGCACCGTGATCGCCTGCGAAGGCGCACGCCTGGATACCTTGCAGGCCCTGCTGGAAGAGGAGGAGCGCCGCCACCGATAAAGCACCACCCAAGGCTGTCGAAGCACAAAAACAACAATTTCGATCGAGCACTTCGAGGACAACAACAATGATTATTTACGGTGTGGCATTGCTGGCGATCTGCACGCTGGCAGGTGTGATCATGGGCGACATGCTCGGCGTGTTGCTGGGCGTCAAATCCAACGTGGGCGGGGTGGGGATCGCCATGATCCTGCTGATCTGCGCCCGCCTGTGGATGCAAAAACGCGGCGGCATGACCAAGGAGTGCGAGATGGGCGTGGGCTTCTGGGGCGCCATGTACATTCCCGTGGTCGTAGCAATGGCCGCGCAGCAGAACGTCGTGACCGCCCTGCACGGGGGCCCGGTCGCGGTGCTGGCGGCGATTGGTTCGGTGGTGGTCTGTGGTTGTACCATCGCCTTGATCAGTCGTACGCACAAGGGCGAGCCCCTGCCCGCCGAAGAGCCGCTGATCGTGCCTGCGGGAGGTCGCTGATATGTGGGATCTCATCGAAAAAGGCCTGGAACATAACGGCCTGATCACTGCGTTTGCGTTTGTTGGCGTGGTGATGTGGATTTCCGTGGTGCTGTCCAAGCGCCTGACGTTCGGGCGCATCCACGGCTCGGCGATTGCCATCGTCATCGGCCTGGTCCTGGCCTGGGTCGGCGGCACCCTTACCGGCGGGCAAAAAGGCCTGGCTGACCTGGCGCTGTTCTCCGGCATCGGCCTGATGGGCGGCGCGATGCTGCGCGACTTCGCCATTGTTGCCACGGCGTTCGAGGTACAGGCCACCGAAGCGCGCAAGGCCGGGATGATCGGCGTGATTGCGCTGCTGCTGGGCACGATCCTGCCGTTTATCGTCGGCGCCAGCATGGCCTGGGTGTTTGGCTATCGCGACGCTATCAGCATGACCACCATCGGCGCGGGTGCCGTGACCTACATCGTCGGCCCGGTGACCGGTGCGGCGATTGGCGCGACTTCGGATGTGATGGCGCTGTCGATTGCGACCGGGTTGATCAAGGCGATCCTGGTGATGGTCGGCACACCGGTGGCGGCGCGTTGGATGGGCTTGGACAACCCGCGTTCGGCGATGGTGTTCGGTGGCCTGGCCGGCACCGTGAGCGGCGTGACGGCAGGGCTGGCGGCGACGGATCGGCGCTTGGTGCCGTACGGCGCGTTGACGGCGACGTTCCATACCGGGCTTGGGTGTTTGCTGGGGCCTTCGTTGCTGTACTTCATTGTGCGTGGGTTGGTGGGCTGACCTTGAGGGTTGCGGAGTGTCAGGCTGTTCCCTGCCGATTGGCATACATCCGACACTCCGCCAACAACGCCAGTAAATTCGGATCACGCTCCTTGGCCTTCAGGAACACCACGCCGATATGCTGCTGCAACCGATACCTGGGTTGCAGCGGTATCAGCTTCACGCGGTTCTCGTACACCGCCGCGATCCTTCCCGGCAGCAACGCATAACCCACCCCTGAACTGACCATGCTCAGCAGTGTGAAGATGTCATTGACCTGCATCGCCACCTTCGGCTCGAACCCCGCCTGCTTGAACACCCGGTTGCCATCCTGATGAGTGGCGAAGCCTTGGGTGAGGGTGATGAAGGTGGCGTCGCGCACGTCGGCCAGGTCGATTTCCTGGGTGCGGTCGAAGGGCGAGTCGGCCGGGGTGGCGAGGAAGATGTCGTCGCAGAACAGCTCGATCTGTTCGCAGTCGGGGTCGTTGGCGTGTTCGTCGAGGGAGATGAGGATTGCGTCGACTTCCATGTTCTTGAGCTTGTACAGCAGGTCGAAATTGGAGCCGAGGATCAGGTCGATATTGAGTTCGCTGCGCCTGATCTTCAGGCCCATGATCAATTGCGGCACGGTCTTGACGGTCAGTGAATACAGCGAGCCGAGCTTGAAGCGTTCGGCGGAGAAACCGGCGGCTTCGCGGGTCAGGCGTACGCTGTCGACCACATCGGCGATGAGTTTCTGTGCGCGTTCTTCCAGCACGTAGGCGCTTTCCAGCGGCGTGAGGTTGCGGCCCTCGTGTTTGAACAGCGGGCAGCGCAAGGCATTTTCCAGCGAGTGGATGGCGCGGTGCACGCTGACATTGCTGGTTTGCAGCTCGGCGGCGGCGCGGGCCAGGTTGCCGGTGCGCATGAATGCCAGGAAGATTTCCAGTTTCTTGAGGGTGAATTCTTCGTCGATCAGCATGGCCGTGGGCTCTTGTTCGAATGCGTCCGATTGTGCACGCAAAACCCGGCGGCGTCCTCGGAACGTCACAAGTCGCTTGCACTCTTATGCGCAAGGCTGGACGCTTGCCAGCCAGTTCCAGCGGCTACAGGAGGTCAGTGACAGATGTATCACGGGGAACGATTCAACGCCTGGAGCCATTTGCTCGGTGCAGTCGCGGCGTGTATTGGCGCCGTGTGGATGTTGGTGGTGGCGAGCCTGGATGGCAGCCCCTGGAAGATCGTCAGCGTGGCGATTTATGGCTTTACGCTGATGGTGCTGTACAGCGCGTCGACCGTGTACCACAGCGTACAGGGGCGGCGAAAAGAGATCATGCAGAAGGTCGATCACTTTTCGATCTACCTGCTGATCGCCGGCAGCTACACGCCGTTTTGCCTGGTGACGTTGAGAGGCCCTTGGGGCTGGACGCTGTTCGGCATCGTGTGGGGGCTGGCGGTGATCGGCATCCTGCAGGAGATCAAGCCGCGCTCCGAGGCGCGCATCCTGTCCATCGTGATCTACGCGGTGATGGGCTGGATCGTGCTGGTGGCGGTCAAGCCACTGATCGCCGCGCTGGGCACCGCCGGGTTTATCTGGCTGGCGGCGGGCGGCGTGCTGTACACCGTCGGCATCATCTTCTTTGCCCTGGAGGATCGCCTGCGGCATTCCCATGGGATCTGGCATTTGTTTGTGATCGGCGGCAGCCTGCTGCATTTCGTGGCGATCATGCACTACGTGTTATAGGCGCTCCAGCAGCTCCCGAGCCCGGTTGCCGAAGATCTGTAGCAGATTGGCCAGCATATGCGGCGGCGGTTCATCGGCACGGGTCAGGGCGTAGAGGGTGATCGGCAGCGGCGGTGTAAGCGTGCGGATGCAGGTGGTCGCCGTCGATGCGCCGAGGGCGGTAAAGGGGTCGATGACCGTCAATCCGGCGCCGGACTCCACCATCGCCCGTGCCAGGGAATAGGTTTGCACCGATATCGTCACCCGAGGCGGCGGGTCGACGCTCTCCAGGTAGTTGTCGAGCCTCGCCGCCAGTGGGTCGGCGCTGGACAGGCCAATCAACGGTGCCCCCGCCAGGTCTGCCAGGGGCAGGGCTTGATGCAGCTCAGCGTCCGGCCAGTAGTTTTTCGACGCCAGGGCCACCAACACACCGTTGGCCAACACTTGTGTGGTCAACCCGGGATGGCCGGAGAAGCTGAGGGTCAGTGCCAGGTCGATCTCGCGCATCAACAGTTTTTGCACCAGCTCGCGGCTATGGTCGCTGGACAGTTCGCAGGCGATGTCCGGGTAGTCGCGCTTCCATTCCAGGATCGCCGGGGGCAGCAACGACAGTGCCAATGCCGGGATTGCACCAATCCGTACACTTTGCCCCGGGGCGCGGCGCAGGCTCTTGGCCAGGCGCCGCACGCCTTGCAGGCTCGCGGTGACTTTTTCGACTTCACTTTCCAGCGCCAGGGCTTCGGGCGTGGGCTGCAATTTGCCGCGTACCCGCAAAAACAGCGGGAAACCCAATTGTAACTCGGCATGTTGCAACACCTTGGTCACCGCTGGTTGGGAGACATGCAGCAACTGCGCGGCGGCGCTGATGGAGCCGGTCTGGCGGATGGCCTGGAAGATTTCGATATGACGCAAGCGCATGGCAGGTCCATAACCTTTGTTTATAGGTGCCCCATCTTTATTCATTGTCGGCGGCCTGTCACCTGCACCTACCCTGGGGCTTTCTTGGATCAAGGGCTGGGGGTGTTGAATGGCCAGGCAGGTTTGCATCATTGGTGGAGGCGTTATCGGCCTGGCGAGTGCCTACGCGTTGGTACGTGCAGGTCATGAAGTGACGGTGATCGACGCGCGTGACACCGTGGGCAGCGAAACCAGCTTCGCCAATGGCGGGCAATTGTCCTACCGCTACGTCGCACCGCTGGCGGATGCGGGAGTGCCGCTACAGGCGATTGGCTGGTTGCTGCGCGGTGACTCGCCACTGAAGCTGCGCCCACGCCTGGATCCCCGACAATGGCGCTGGATGGCCGCGTTCATCTGCGCCTGCCGTGGCTCGGTGAACAAGCGCAACGCCGCGCACTTGCTGCGCCTGGCGAGCCTGAGCCAAAACACCTTGCAGCAATGGCGCGTCGACGATCGCCTGGACACGTTCAATTGGCGGCGTAACGGCAAGCTGGTGACCTTTCGCAATGCCGATACCTTTGAGCGTGCGCGCAGCAAGGTCACCGACATCCTGCAACAACAGGTGCTGTCGGCGCTGGATTGTGCGCGGCTGGAGCCGGCGCTGGCGCAGGTGGCGGGTGAGTTTGTCGGTGGTATCTATACGCCCAATGAAGAAGTGGCGAACTGTCATGCCTTCTGCCAACAACTGGCGGCACGCCTTGAAGCGTCGGGGCGCTGCACCTTTCTGCTGGGGCGCAAGGTCACCAGGATTCGCCATGCCGACGGCGCGGTGCAAGCCATCGAGCTGGGCGACGAAGTGATGCCGGTGGAACATCTGGTGCTGGCGGCCGGCCATCGCAGCGCCGAGTTGGCATTGCCCGGCGTGTCACTGTCACTGTATCCACTCAAGGGCTATAGCCTCAGCGTGCCGATTGGCGCACAGCATCAGGCGCCGAATGTGAGCATCACCGACTACGACCGCAAGATGGTCTACGCGCGTATCGGCGAACAGCTGCGGGTGGCGGCCATGGTGGATATCGTCGGCTTTGACGCCAGCCTTGAGCCCAAGCGCCTGGCGCTGATGAAACGCCAGGCGGTCGAGACATTTCCTACGGCTGGCGACTATGCCAATGCTGTGGAATGGGCCGGTATGCGTCCCGCCACCCCGACCGGTGTGCCGCTGATTGGCCCCAGCGTGTATCGCAACCTGTGGCTGAACCTGGGCCACGGCGCCCTCGGCTTTACCCTGGCATGCGGCAGCGGCCAATTGCTGGCCGAGCTGATCGGCCACCACCTACCTTCCATAGATATGCAGGGCCTGGCGCCCCGCGCCGCGTGAGGATTGACCCATGACCATCAACCGAATCAGCAGCAACGACCGACTGTCCGGCGCCGTTACGTTCAAGGATCTGGTATTCCTTTCGGGCCAGGTGCCCGGCGAAGGCCAGGATGTGGCGACGCAGACCCGCGAAGTGCTGGCCAGGATCGATGCGCTGCTGGCCCAGGCCGGCAGTGACAAGGATCATTTGCTCAATGCGACCATTTACTTGAAAGACATCGGCAGCGGTTTCGCGCCGATGAATGAGGTATGGGCCGCCTGGCTATCGCCCGGGATGGCGCCTACGCGCACCACCCTGCAGGCGGAGCTGGCGCGGCCGAGCGTGCTGGTGGAAATCAGCGTGATTGCGGTACGAAAATAACGTCAAAAACCAACGGAGAATAACAATGAAAAAAATCCTGTTGACCGGCTGCATCGGCCTTTTGCTGGGAGTACACGCCCATGCCAACCAGGCGCCGCTGGACGGTACGCTGGGCAAGATCGCCAGCACCCAGTCCATCACCCTGGGCTATCGCGATGCGTCGGTGCCGTTTTCCTACGTGGGGGATCACAGCGGTAAGCCGATGGGCTATTCGGTGGACCTGGCCAGCAAGATCGTCGAGCGTATCCAGCAGAAAACCGGGGTGGCTGACCTGAAGGTGAAGTACAACCTGGTGACCTCTCAAACGCGGATTCCGCTGGTGCAGAACGGCACCGTCGACCTGGAGTGCGGCTCCACTGGCGTCACGGCCGAGCGGCAGAAGCAGGTGGCATTTTCCTACGGGTTTATTTACGTGAAAGGCCAGTTGCTGACGGCTAAGGACAGCGGCATCAAGGGCTTCGCCGACCTGGCGGGCAAGAACGTGGTGACTACCGCCGGCACCACCAACGAGCGTTTTCTAAAGAGCTACAACGCCGAGCACAAGAGCAATATGTTCGTGATCAGCGCCAAGGACCATGGCGAGGCGTTCAAGATGCTCGAGACGGGCCGAGCGGCCGCGTTCTATATGGACGATGCATTGCTCTACGGCGAACGTGCCAAGGCCAAGGACCCACACAACTGGGTGGTGGTGGGCGAGGAGCAGTCGCGGGAGATCTACAGCTGCATGGTGCGCAAGGATGACCCGCAGTTTCTTGCGGTGGTCAACGAGACCCTCGGCGACCTTTACCGTTCGGGGGAGATCAACGGGATTTACCAGCGCTGGTTTGAACAGCCGATTCCGCCCAAGGGCTTGAACCTGGAATTCCCGATGACCAGTGAGTTGAAGGCGATCATTGCCAAGCCGATCAGCGATCCGGTGGACTGATCACCCCTCCCACATTTAGAAGTCGCCCCAGAGTTGTTGGGCAACCGCCAACGCGACGACGGGCGCAGTCTCGGTGCGCAACACGCGCGGGCCGAGGCGGGCGGCGTGGAAGCCAGCGCCTTGGGCGGTGTCGACTTCGTTGTCGGTCAGCCCGCCCTCCGGGCCGATCAGAAACGCCAGGCTCGCAGGTTTGGCATGGCTGACCAGCGGCTCGGCCACCGGGTGCAGCACCAGTTTCAGGTCCGCCTCGACCTGCTTCAACCAGTCCGCCAGCAGCAACGGCGGGTGAATCACCGGTACCGTCGAACGCCCGCACTGCTCGCACGCGCTGATCGCCACCTGGCGCCAGTGCAGCAGGCGTTTGTCGGCGCGTTCGTCCTTCAGACGCACTTCGCAGCGGTCGCTGAAGATCGGCGTGATGGCGTTGACACCCAGTTCGGTGGCTTTCTGGATCGCCCAATCCATGCGCTCGCCCCGGGACAGGCCCTGGCCGAGGTGGATGTGCAGCGGCGATTCGGCCTGGCCGGCGAAGCTTTCCGTCAGTTGCACGGTGACGCGTTTCTTCCCGACTTCCAGCAGGCTGCCCAGGAATTCCTGGCCGGAGCCGTCAAACAATTGCACGGCGTCACCTTCGCCCATGCGCAGCACGCGGCTGATGTAGTGCGCCTGGGCTTCGGGCAGTTCGTGATCGCCGAGGCTCAGCGGGGTGTCGGTGAAAAAGCGGGACAGTCTCATGTCGGTTCTCTGGAAAAAGGTGTAGGTGTGCCGGCAATCAACCCGGATCGCGGAAACCAGGGTGGAAATCCTTCGGCACCGCCACGCTGACTTTACTGTTGGTGGCGATATCGATGCCTTCGCTGGCGACTTCGGCGAGGAAGTCGATCTGCTCCGGTGTAATCACATAGGGCGGGAGGAAATACACCACGCTGCCCAACGGCCGCAACAACGCACCGCGTTCCAGGGCGTGTTCGAACACCTTGAGACCACGGCGCTCCTGCCACGGGTAAGCGGTCTTGGTGGCCTTGTCCTGGACCATCTCGATGGCCAGCACCATTCCGGTCTGGCGTACTTCCGAGACATGCGGATGGTCGACCAGATGAGCCGTTGCCGTGGCCATGCGCCGGGCCAGGGCCTTGTTGTTTTCGATGACGTTGTCTTCTTCGAAAATATCCAGGGTCGCCAGGGCCGCCGCACACGCCAGCGGGTTGCCGGTGTAGCTGTGGGAGTGCAGGAAGGCGCGCAGGGTCGGGTAGTCGTCGTAGAACGCGTCGTAGACGTCATCGGTGGTGACCACGGCGGCCAACGGCAGGTAGCCGCCGGTCAGGGCCTTGGACAAACACAGGAAGTCCGGGCGGATGCCGGCCTGTTCACAGGCGAACAGGGTCCCGGTGCGGCCGAAGCCCACGGCGATTTCATCGTGGATCAGGTGCACGCCATAGCGGTCGCAGGCCTCGCGCAGCAGCTTGAGGTACACCGGGTGGTACATGCGCATGCCGCCGGCGCCCTGGATCAGCGGCTCGACGATCACGGCGGCGACGGTGTCGTGGTGCTCGGCCAGGGTCTGTTCCATGGCCAGGAACATCGTGCGCGAGTGTTCTTCCCAGCTCATGCCCTCGGGGCGCAGGTAGCAATCCGGGCTCGGCACCTTGAGGGTGTCCAGCAGCAGCGCCTTGTAGGTCTCGGTAAACAGCGGCACGTCGCCCACCGACATCGCGGCGATGGTTTCGCCGTGGTAGCTGTTGGTCAGGGTGACGAAGCGTTTTTTGTTTGGCAGGCCACGGTTGAGCCAATAGTGAAAGCTCATCTTCAGCGCGACTTCAATGCACGACGAACCGTTATCGGCATAGAAGCAGCGGGTCAGGCCCTCGGGGGTCATCTTGATCAGGCGCTCGGACAGCTCGATCACCGGCTGGTGGCTGAAACCGGCGAGGATCACGTGTTCCAGCTGGTCGACCTGGTCCTTGATGCGCTGGTTGATGCGCGGGTTGGCGTGGCCGAAGACGTTGACCCACCAGGAGCTGACGGCGTCGAGGTAGCGCTTGCCTTCGAAGTCTTCCAGCCAGACGCCTTCACCGCGCTTGATCGGGATCAGCGGCAGTTGCTGGTGGTCTTTCATCTGGGTGCAGGGATGCCACAGCACCGCGAGGTCGCGTTGCATCCACTGGTTGTTCAAGCCCATCGGTGATCTCCTCGAAGCGGTCCTGCGAGCGGCGCAGGTAAAACAATCGCGCAAGCCTATGCAATGGGCGGCGGTGTCACAACCCATAACGCATGAATTGGCAGTAAACACAGGACGGACTGTCACGTTTCTTCTGGATAGTCCTTAATCCTTGGTTAATTTACTGTTCATACCCTCAAGATCATATTTCTCGATATTTCAAAGCGAAATTTTCCGCTTTAATTCGATAGGTAAATCGCTAGTCTTGGGCGCAGCTCTTACGGGATTAAGTACATGCAGCTACGTAACTCACCGGCCCGTTACGGCTGGGTCAGTATGGTTTTGCACTGGGGCGTGGCCCTGGTGGTGTTCGGCCTGTTCGCCCTGGGCTTGTGGATGGTGGGTTTGGACTACTACAGCGCCTGGCGCAAGGACGCACCGGACCTGCACAAGAGCATCGGCATCACGCTGTTCGCCATCATGCTGGTGCGTATTGTCTGGCGCCTGATCAGCCCGCCGCCTCCGCCGCTGGCCAGTTACAGCCGCTTGACCCGTATCGGTGCCGCGTTTGGCCACGCGTTCCTTTATCTCGGGCTGTTTGCCGTGATGATCGCCGGTTACCTGATTTCCACCGCAGACGGTGTCGGTATCCCGGTGTTTGGCCTGTTCGAAATTCCTGCCGTGGTTTCCGGTCTACCGGACCAGGCAGACACAGCCGGCGTGGTGCACCTGTACCTCGCCTGGGTGTTGGTAGTCTTCGCCGGCCTGCACGGCGTGGCTGCGTTGAAACACCACTTTATCGATCGTGATGCGACCCTGACGAGAATGCTGGGGCGCAAAGCCTGATGTTCAACCTCGACTCACAAGGAATAGAAAGCATGTTGAAAAAGACCCTCGCCGCTCTGGCAATCGGTACAGCGCTGCTGTCTGCAGGTCAGGTGATGGCTGCCGACTACAAGATCGACAAGGAAGGCCAGCACGCCTTCATCGACTGGAAAATCAGCCACCTGGGCTACAGCTACATCCACGGTACCTTCAAGGACTGGGATGGTACGTTCAGCTGGGATGCCGCCAAGCCTGAAGCCAGCAAAATCGCGGTCGACGTGAAAACCGCCAGCCTGTGGTCCAACCACGCCGAACGTGACAAGCACATCGCCAGCAAGGACTTCCTGGATGTCGGCAAGTTCGCCGATGCCAAGTTCGTCTCCACTGCGGTTAAATCCACCGGCGAGAAAACCGCTGATGTGACCGGCGACCTGACCTTCCACGGCGTGACCAAGCCTGTGACCTTCAAGGCCACGTTCAACGGTGAAGGCAAGGATCCATGGGGCGGCGAACGTGCCGGCTTCAACGCCAAGACCACGCTGAACCTGAACGACTTCGGCATCAAGGGCCCTGGCCCGACTTCCCAGACTGTCGACCTGGACATCTCGCTGGAAGGCGTCAAGCAGAAGTAATTTCTGTCCGCACACAAAAAACCGGATCTCAGGATCCGGTTTTTTTTGGCCTGTATTTCCTGTAGTGAGCGAGCTTGCTCGCGCTGGGGCGCGAAGCGGCCCTAATCAGATACACCATGATTCTTCTGGCAGAACACGGTGACAGGTGTTGGGGCTGCTGCGCAGCCCAGCGCGAGCAAGCTCGCTCACCACAGCAAGCTCGCTCACCACAACCAGTTCGCTCATCCCTGGGAACGTGTGGGGAGGAGATAAAAAATGCCCCGCATCTTTCGATGCGAGGCATTTTTCATGGCGCTTTGAAACTCAGCGGTTGCGGGTCAGCAATGCCGGTTTTTCACCACGCGGACGGCCTGGCAGTTGATCCAACTGCTCGGGTGTCGGGAAGCGGTCGGCTTTCGACTCCTTGTGGATGATCTTCGGCGCCGGGCCACCGCGCGGGTTCTGCACGGCTGGCTCGGACAAACGCGGCTGGTCGTCACGGGCCGGGCGGCGGTTGTTGCTGCGCGAATCTTCGCGACGCGCCTGGCCGTCACGCGGTGCACCGTTACGCGGGCCGCTGCGCTTGGCCGGTGGAGTGCCGGTCGTGCCGCCGCTGCTGTTGCGCGGGCCGTTCTGACGACCGCCCTGGGGCTGGCCGCCACGTGGAGCGCCGGCGCCTGCGCCCTGTGCCGGAGCACCTGGACGACGGCCGCGGCCCTGGGCCGGTTTGGCCTGGGGCACGTAGTCCACGCGGTTACCGAAGTTATCCACGTCGTCGTCGAGGAATTCGTCCGGGGCGCGGTCGGCTGCGGCGCGTGGGGGCTGGCTCGGCTGGCGCTGTTCGCGGGCCGGGGTGCCTTCACGGGGCTTCTGCTCACGGGCCGGGCGTTCACCACGGCCGTTGGTTGGCGCTTTTTCCTTGCCGCCCTTGTCCTTGCCCTTGTCGCGACGACCACCGCCACCACCGCCGCCGTTCGGGCCATCGCCCTTCGGACCGCGTGGATTGCGCGGGTTGCGCACGTCCGGACGTTCGCGCACTTCAGGCTTTTCGGCCTCAACGGCGCTGGCATCGAAGCCCATCAGGTCGCCATCGGCGATTTTCTGCTTGGTCATGCGTTCGATGCTTTTCAGCAGTTTCTCTTCGTCCGGGGCAACCAGGGAAATGGCTTCACCCGAACGCCCGGCACGGCCGGTACGGCCGATACGGTGCACGTAGTCTTCGTCGACGTTTGGCAGCTCGAAGTTGACCACGTGTGGCAACTGGTCGATGTCCAGGCCACGGGCGGCGATATCGGTGGCCACCAGGATGCGCACTTCACCGGCCTTGAAGTCGGCCAGGGCCTTGGTGCGGGCGTTCTGGCTCTTGTTGCCGTGGATGGCGACGGCGGTGAGGCCGTGCTTGTCCAGGTACTCGGCCAGGCGGTTCGCGCCGTGCTTGGTGCGGGTGAACACCAGTACCTGTTCCCACGCGCCGGCGGTGATCAGGTGGGCCAGCAGCGCACGCTTGTGGCTGGCGGCCAGGCGGAATACGCGTTGCTCGATACGCTCGACCGTGGTGTTCGGCGGCGTGACCTCGATGCGCTCCGGGTTGTGCAGCAGCTTGCCGGCCAGGGCGGTGATGTCGTTGGAGAACGTTGCCGAGAACAGCAGGTTCTGACGTTTGGCCGGCAGGCGGGCGAGGACCTTCTTCACGTCATGGACAAAGCCCATGTCGAGCATGCGGTCGGCTTCGTCCAGCACGAGGATTTCCACGTGGGACAAATCGACGCTGCCTTGGCCGCACAGGTCGAGCAAACGACCGGGGCACGCCACCAGCACGTCAACACCACGGGACATGGCCTGAACCTGTGGGTTCATGCCGACGCCGCCGAAGATGCAGGCGCTGACGAACTTCAGGTCGCGGGCATACAGCTTGAAGCTGTCGTGCACCTGGGCGGCGAGTTCGCGGGTAGGGGTCAGGACCAGTACGCGCGGTTGGCGCGGGCCGTGACGCTGGGATTTGTCCGGATGACCGTTGGGGAACAACCGCTCCAGAATCGGGAGGGCGAAGCCGCCGGTTTTACCCGTACCTGTCTGAGCCGCAACCATCAGGTCGCGACCTTGCAACACGGCGGGAATAGCCCGCTGTTGCACCGGAGTAGGCTCGGTATAGCCCGCTGCCTCGATGGCGCGGACTAAAGCCTCGGAGAGACCGAGGGAAGCAAAGGACATGAGTAATCCTGTTTTAGTTAGGGCTTGGCCCAGAGGGATAATCTTGCCGGGCGCGAATGGCGCTTAGGGGAGCGCAATCCCGTCCGGTCCTGCTGCGTCTGGCGGGCACTCCACCGGCTCGCGCGGGCTGAAAGCTGCGCAGTAGCGGGGTTGGGTGCCTTTTTCAGGACCTCAGCGGCCGGGCGTAAGCCTGGCGGAAAGGCCGGAGTATAACAGAGCAATCACTGTGCGCCGCTTTCCTGCTGCTCAACGGTGTGTCCGGACGCGGTTATGGCTTGGATTCCACCATATTTGGCGCTTAAAGCGGCGTAGGCCGGTTCCTGTTTGAAGCGCTTGAGCTCGGCGGCAAAGCGTTGCACCAGCAGGTCCATCCCCGCGCCACGGCGTACCGCGAGGTATTGCTGCTGGCGGCTGACCACGATGGGCGCCTGGCTGACCTTGCCTTCCAGGCCCAGGGCCTTGATCACATGCTGGCCGACCCGGCGGTCGGTGATCAGCAGGTCGATGCGTCCCAGCAGCAATTTACCGAAGTTGGCCTCGTGGCTGGGGGCCGGCTCGCGGCTGAACCGGGTGGAGTCGCTGAATGGCGCGCCGTACAGGTAGCCTGGCGAGGTGCCGACAGTGAGGCCGTCCAGCTCGTCGAGGCCTTGGACCGGATGAGGGCGTTCGTTGGCGTAGAACATCACGAATTCCACTTCCGACAACGGTTCGCTGGGGTACAGCAGCAGGGCGTCGCGTTCGTGGCTGTGGAAAATATCCAGTGCGCCATCGGCATGACCCTGATCGAGCATGGCCAGGCAGCGCTTCCAGGGCAGGAACTGCCATTGCACCTCGACCCCCAGGCGCTGGAACACGATCACCGTGGTTTCGTAGTCCAGCCCGTGCATGGCGCCGTGCTCTTCGTACACATAAGGCGCCCAGGGCTCGGTGACAATGCGCAATTTCTCGCCATAAGCGGCGAGGCTCAAGCAAGTAAAAAGCGCAACGGTCAACAGCTTCAGAGTGACGGGCATGCCCCGAGGTTACGACGCCCGTACGCTAAAGAGAAGCGCTGGCACATCCATCTGCGGGCGACGCTATTTTGTCGGTGAGGTCATCAGGTGTTCATAGATGGCTGCACGTCGCTCGCCCAGAATCAGGCGCACCACTGGGTTGGCGAACCAATGTTCGAGCTGGTGCGCATCGACCGGGCTTTTTTGCCGCTCTTCCTGATTCTGCAAAGCCTTGTCCCACCAAACCGGGCCACAGGCCTGGTCGAATTCATTTTCGTGCTCGTAGCAGCCGTAGAGAATTTCGCGGATGAACTGCTGCTTGCGTTTGGGCAAGGCCAGGGTGATCAGCTTGTACATCAAGCGTTGCAATCGCGGCGGGCGGGGCAGGTGGGCAGACACATTGCGGGTGTCGGCCAGGGCCTGGGCGCAGATGGGGTCCGCGGCGTGCTTGGTGACCCACGCCTTGACCTTGGCCCGGAACAACTGCTTGCGGCTCCAGTAGTGGTGGATCAGGTCGGGGCACTGGCGCACATTGAGCGTACGGTACGCGGCCACCGACAGGCAGAACTCTTCCAGGGTGTAGGCACCGTGGGCCATCGGGAACAGCTCGTCCATCAACTCGATCGAGCGATCAAGGATGTGCGCATCTTGCCGGGTCAGGCCCATGACGCCGGAGTTGAGCAGCCACATGTCGTCGTCGGCCAGGCCTTTGTCTGCAAGGTGCCTGGCCAGGGCTTCATACAGTACGCTTTCGCGGTTGTCGCCGTACTTGGCGTGGAAGGCATTGCACAGCACGGTGCCGGGCGCGACACGTTCGAACAGCGCCATGGGCGAGTCGTGAAAAAAGGTATCGGTGTCGATCAACAGCGCCCGTTCCGCTGTTTCCAGCACCTGGCGCAACAGCACGTGCTTGGTGCGGAAATGGTAGCCGTGGGGCTCGCTCCAGCGTCTGCGCGTGGCGTCGTCCAGGGTGTGAACCTGTACCGGCAAGCCGCGATAGGGGGCCGGATTGTCGCTGAACACCTGGATGTCCAATGGCATGCCCTGGGGACCGCCCAGGTGGGCCAGGGCGCTGGCGATGCTGAATACGGCTTCCTGATGATAGGTCTCGGCGCCGAATACCAGGTACACCAGCTGCGGGCGGGGAGTCGGGGACGCTGTATTCATGTACTGCAGGCTTCCTTTCCGGGGATATATAGACGAAAAAAACCCCCGTAATAACGAGGGCCGGGTACAGCGATTAAACCGGCCTAACGTGGCAGTTTAAGGTTGTTCCAGATCGCGAGGCTGGGTTCAGCCTGGTTCAGGGTATAGAAATGCAGGCCTGGTGCGCCACCTTGCAACAATTCTTCACACATATTGCTGATCACCTGTTCGCCGAACGCCTGGATGCTCTTGACGTCGTCGCCATAGGCTTCCAGTTGCTTGCGCACCCAGCGTGGGATCTCAGCACCGCAGGCGTCGGAGAAGCGCGCCAGCTTGCTGTAGTTGGTGATTGGCATGATGCCCGGCACGATCGGGATGTTCACGCCCATGGCGCGTACACGCTCGACGAAGTAGAAGTAGCTGTCGGCGTTGAAGAAGTACTGGGTGATCGCGCTGTCTGCGCCGGCGTTGGCCTTGCGTACGAAATTTTGCAGATCGTCTTCGAAATTACGCGCCTGGGGGTGCATCTCCGGGTAAGCGGCCACTTCGAGATGGAAGTGATCGCCGCTTTCTTCACGAATGAAGCTCACCAGGTCATTGGCGTAGCGCAGCTCACCGCTGGCCATGCCCATGCCGGACGGCAAGTCGCCACGCAGGGCAACGATGCGCTTGATGCCGGCGGCCTTGTATTGAGTGAGCAGGCCGCGCAGGTCGGCCTTGCTGTCGCCCACGCAGGACAAATGCGGAGCGGCGGGAATGTTGACTTCGCTTTCAAGCTGCAAGACGGTGTTGATCGTACGATCGCGGGTCGAGCCGCCGGCGCCGTAGGTGCAGGAGAAGAAGTCGGGGTGGTAAGTGGCCAACTGCTTGGCAGTTGCCATTAGTTTTTCATGCCCAGCATCGGTCTTCGTGGGGAAGAACTCGAAGCTGTAGCGACGGTCTTGGGACATGGTCATACCCTTGGGAACTCGAAAGCCTGTAAGGCGAACCCGCCCCTGAAGGGGCGGGCAGCCAAGCCGATCAGTAGCGGTAAGCGTGCGGCTTGAACGGACCTTCGACGGTCACGCCGATGTAGTCGGCCTGGGTCTTGGTCAGCTGAGTCACCACGCCGCCGAAGCCGCGGACCATTTCCAGGGCCACTTCTTCGTCGAGTTTCTTCGGCAGTACTTCCACGGTCAGGCGCTCGGCTTTCTGGGCTGGCGACAGGTCGGCGTATTTCTGGCCGAACAGGAAGATCTGGGCCAGTACCTGGTTGGCGAACGAGCCGTCCATGATGCGGCTTGGGTGGCCGGTGGCGTTGCCCAGGTTAACCAGGCGGCCTTCGGCCAGCAGGATCAGGTAGTCGTCGTTCTGTGGGTCGAAATCGCCAGCGCCGGTACGGTGAACCTTGTGTACCTGCGGCTTCACTTCTTCCCATGCCCAGTTCTTGCGCATGAAAGCGGTGTCGATCTCGTTGTCGAAGTGACCGATGTTGCACACCACGGCGCGCTTCTTCAGGGCCTTGAGCATGTTGGCATCGCAGACGTTGACGTTACCGGTGGTGGTCACGATCAGGTCGATCTTGCCCAGCAGGGCCTTGTCGATGCTGGCTTCGGTGCCGTCATTGACGCCATCGATGAACGGCGAAACCACTTCGAAACCGTCCATGCAGGCTTGCATGGCGCAGATCGGGTCGACTTCGGAGACTTTAACGATCATGCCTTCCTGGCGCAGGGACTGGGACGAACCCTTGCCCACGTCACCGTAGCCGATCACCAGGGCTTGCTTGCCCGACAGCAGGTGGTCGGTGCCGCGCTTGATGGCATCGTTCAGGCTGTGACGGCAGCCGTACTTGTTGTCGTTCTTGCTCTTGGTCACCGAGTCGTTGACGTTGATGGCCGGGATTTTCAGCTCGCCCTTGGCCAGCATGTCCAGCAGGCGGTGTACGCCGGTGGTGGTTTCTTCGGTCACGCCGTGGACGCGGTCGAGGATCTGCGGGTACTTCTTGTGCAGCAGCTCGGTCAGGTCGCCGCCGTCGTCGAGGATCATGTTGGCATCCCAAGGCGCGCCATCTTTAAGGATGGTTTGCTCCAGGCACCACTCGTACTCTTCTTCGGTCTCGCCTTTCCAGGCGAATACCGGGATACCGGCAGCGGCGATGGCGGCAGCGGCCTGGTCTTGCGTCGAGAAGATGTTGCAGGACGACCAACGCACTTCGGCACCCAGGGCAACCAGGGTTTCGATCAGCACGGCAGTCTGGATGGTCATGTGGATGCAGCCGAGGATCTTCGCGCCCTTGAGCGGTTGCTCGGCGGCATACTTGCGACGCAGGCCCATCAGGGCTGGCATTTCGGATTCGGCGATAAAGGTTTCGCGACGGCCCCAGGCAGCGAGGGACATGTCGGCGACTTTGTAGTCGTTGAAATCTGCAGGCGTAATTACAGCGCTCATGAAGAGCCTCCATTCGTAGTGTGCGAATGGGCGCCGTTGTGCGTTTAGTATCAGGCCAGGGCAACCAGGCCGGACAACGCCCCATCCGAGCCTGACAGGTTGAACCTGCTGCAGCGCCCCTCGGACAGGTGGCGGGAGAAACGGTATCAACTGAAGATGACCGTTTTGAAGCGGGGGCGATTATAGCCGTGTACGCGGCACTTCCCAAGCCTTTCTGTCGGCCATATGAAGATCGCACATGGGGTTGATAGGCAATGGCGCATAGAGCTTGGGGGCAGGCTCTGCCATGATGTTGCCCATCATTCGGCAAGACGCTTTGGAGTGACCATGAACTTCCACACCCGCAAATGGGTAAAACCTGAAGACCTCAACCCCAACGGCACCCTGTTCGGCGGTAGCCTGCTGCGTTGGATCGACGAAGAAGCAGCCATCTACGCCATCGTCCAACTGGGCAACCAGCGTGTTGTGACCAAGTACATCTCCGAAATCAACTTTGTCAGCGCCTCGCGCCAGGGCGACATCATCGAACTCGGGATCACTGCTACCGAGTTTGGCCGCACCTCCATCACCCTCACCTGTGAAGTGCGTAACAAGATCACCCGCAAAAGCATCCTGACTGTAGAGAAGATGGTCTTCGTCAACCTCGGCGAAGACGGTTTGCCGGCACCGCATGGTCGTACCGAGATCAAGTACGTCAAGGATCAGTTCCAGGACGACGGCATCAGCGAGTAAACCTGCGCCGGGCCAGTGAACGCTCTTGATCAACCATAGGTCGTACCTGAACATCGCCCCCCGTTCAGGTATCACCATGGCCACGCAAGAAGACGGCAAGACCCCCAACCTGTCCCAGGAAGAGCAGCAGGACGTCGACAAGAACCAGCCGCCCCGCGCGGCGGTGCTGCATGAAATTATCCGCACCCAGGGCGATCAGGAGCTGGAGCGAAGCGTCGCCGCCTTGTGGTGGTCGGCACTTGCGGCCGGCCTGACCATGGGCCTGTCATTGATGGCCATGGGGCTGCTCAATTCACGCCTTGCGGACGGAGAGGCCTTCAAGGTGATCGCCAGCTTCGGCTACTGCGCAGGCTTTCTCGCGGTGATCCTGGCGCGCCAGCAACTGTTCACTGAAAACACCCTGACCGCCGTGCTGCCGGTGATGAGCAAGCCGACCCTGGCTAATGCCGGACGCCTGTTGCGGTTGTGGTCGGTGGTGCTGGTGGGCAACCTCTGCGGCACGCTGCTGGTGGCCTACGTGATGCTGCACCTGCCGATCTTCGACACCAAGACCGACCTGGCCTTCCTCGAAATCGGGCGCAAGATCATGGAAAACGACGCCGGCCAGATGTTTGCCAAGGGCATCGTCTCCGGTTGGATGATCGCGACCATGGTGTGGATGATCCCGTCGATGGAAAGCGCCAAGATGTGGATCATCATTCTGATCACCTACCTGATGGCCCTGGGGGATTTCACCCATATCGTGGTGGGTTCGGCGGAAGTGTCATACCTGGTGTTTGCCGGCGAGTTGCCGTGGAAGGATTTCTGGCTGGTATTTGCTGGCCCAACCCTGGCCGGCAATATCATCGGTGGCAGCTTTATCTTTGCGTTGATCAGTCATGCGCAGATTCGCAGCGAGAGTAGCTTGCCGGGCAAGCACGCTGCGGACCCGAGGCATCCGCAGCGGATCAACAAGGATCAGTGAACGTCAGGTGCGGCCTGGGGTTCGCCCTGGGTCACGCGCTTGACCAGCTTGCCGATGCTCAACCCCTGCAACAGGATCGACGACAGCACCACGATGTAGGTGATGCTCAGCAGCAGATCGCGCTCCGGGCCCAGTGGCAGGGCCAGCGCCAGTGCCACCGAGACCCCGCCGCGCAGGCCGCCCCAGGTCAGGATACGGATGGTGCCGCGCGGCACTGTGCGCCAGCGGCGCAGCAACAGGATCGCCGGGGCCACGGTCAGCAGGCGCGACAGCAGGATCGCCACCGCCAGCAAACTGGCCGCGAACACGTGCAGCCAGTTGAACGGCAACAGCAGCAGCTCCATGCCGATCAGCGCGAACAGCAGCGCGTTAAGCATGTCGTCCAGCAGTTCCCAGAAGCCGTCCAGGTAGCGCCGGGTCATGTCGTTCATCGCCAGCTTGCGCCCCAGGTTGCCGATGATCAGCCCGGCCACCACCATCGCGATCGGTGCGGAGACGTGCAGTTCGGTGGCCATCGCCGAGCCGCCGATGACCAGGGCGAGGGTCAGCATCACTTCGATCTGGTGCTGTTCGATGCTCTTGATCATCAGGTACACCAGGTAGCCGATGAGCCCGCCGAAGACCACGCCGCCAATTGCCTCATGGGCGAACAGCAAGGCCGTGGCGCCCACGGTAGGCGTCTCGCCCAACTGCGCGATGCCCAGCAATACGGTAAACACCACCACTGCCGTGCCGTCGTTGAACAGGCTCTCGCCCACAATCGTGGTCTTCAGCGGTTTCGACGCATTGGCGGTTCGCAGCACGCCCAGTACCGCAATGGGGTCGGTGGGCGAGATCAGTGCGCCGAACAACAGGCAGTAAAGGAAGCTCACGTGCCAGCCAAACAGGGCGAAGATGTAATACGCCAGGCTGCCGATCACCACGGTGGCGATCAATACGCCGAAGGTGGCCAGCAGGCCGATGGGCCAGCGGTAGCTGCGCAGGTCGTTCAAGTTGACGTGCAAGGCGCCGGCGAACAGCAGGAACGACAGCATCCAGTTCATCAGCAGGTCGCCGAAGTCGATCTGGCCGATCAATTGCTGGATGCGCTCCTCAAGGCCTGGGTAGCCGAGCACGCTCAGGCCTTGCAGGATCAGGGAGAACAGCAGGGCCGTGACCATCACGCCGATGGTGGGCGGCAGGCCGATAAAGCGGAAGTTCACATAGGTGAGCAGGGTTGTGAGGCAAATAAAGGCGGCGACAAGTTCAAGCATCCGGGGTCCTTGGAAGGTGGGGGTGGGTTGTTAATGGGGGATGGACCGCAGTGGCGGCGTGAGGTTGCAACGTCTTGGGTGAAAGTGCGGTAGAACCTTTCGGTGTCGCGCGGCTCATAGCGGTTAGGTGCGACATTGGGTTTTTAGTGCTAGAACTCTAATCGCTGCATAAAACGACAAAAGGACTGAGTGATGACGGCTGCTTTCTGGTGTGTGTTGATCGCGATTTTCCTGCCTTACCTGTGCACGGGCGTGGCCAAGTTCAGTGGCGGCAAGTTCGGGCCGCGGCAGAACCACGACCCGCGTGCTTTCCTGGATACCCTTGAAGGGGTTGCCAAGCGCGCCCACAGTGCGCAGCTCAACAGCTTTGAAGTCACCCCCGCCTTTGCCGCCGCGGTGATTATCGCCCACCTGGCCGGCACGGCCGAACTGGTGACCATCAATGTGCTGGCGGTGCTGTTTATCACCAGCCGCCTGCTGTACATCATTTGCTACCTGGCCGACTGGGCGATACTGCGCTCGCTGGTGTGGGCGGTGGGCATGGCGTTGATTGCGAGCTTCTTCTTCGTGTCGATCTGACTTGTGACGCAGATCCAGTTGTGGGGGGCACCCCTCCCACATTTGAACTAGAGCGTCTCCGGCACCTGCGGCAACGCCGCGCCCTTGGGCCACAGCATCCAGATCTGCCCTTGCTGCTTCATATTTCCCGCCAGCTCTCCGGCAGCGTCACCCGTGCCCCAGAACAAATCCGCGCGCACTTCTCCGGTGATTGCACCGCCGGTGTCCTGCGCGGCGACCGGGCGTGCCAATGGCGAGCCGTCGGGCTTGGTAGTCGACAGCCACAACAGGCTGCCCAACGGAATCACCTTGCGATCCACCGCTACGCTGTAGCCGGCGGTCAACGGCACATTCAGCGAACCGCGCGGGCCTTCATTACTGTCGGGGCGAGCGCTGAAGAATACGTAGCTGGGATTGCTGGCCAGCAGTTCCGGGATGCGCTCCGGGTGCGCCTTGGCCCAAGCGCTGATGGCGCCCATGGTCACGTCTTCTTTCTTCAGTTCGCCTTGCTCCACCAGCCAACGGCCGATAGGGCGATAGGGGTAGCCGTTCTGGTCGCCGTAACCGACGCGTAGCTGGCGACCGCCCTTGAGTTGAATGCGCCCCGAGCCCTGGATCTGCAGGAATTGCAGGTCCATCGGGTTGGTCAGCCAGGCAATCGGCTTGGCGGTGGAGCCCTGGCCGTTGATGGCGCTGGCATCGTCATAGGGCTTGAGCACGCGCCCTTCGAGGCGGCCGCGCAGGCGCTTGCCCTTGAGTTCCGGGTAGATGCTTTCCAGATTGACGATGATCAGGTCATCCGGTACGCCATACACGGGAACATGGGCGGCGGCGGTCTTGGTCAGGCTGCCGGGGTAGACCGGCTCGTAGTAGCCGGTGATCAAGCCGTTGGGGGTGTTGTCAGCCGAACGCAGGCCGAACACGTCCAGGCGCTCCTCGAGAAAACCGCGCACCGCCACGGCATCGGCTGGCACGGGACCCGCTGCTGCGCAGGTGGCCCCCCATATAGGGTCGGCCTTGAGGCGTTGGCAGGCGCTGCGCCAGGATTCGAAGCCGGCCAGCAGGTCGCTGTCGGACACGGCGGGCAACGCCTCCCAGGGAGCGCTTACATAGGTGGCGACGGCGTGGGGCTTGGCAGCTTCTTCTTTAGCTGTGTCTTTACCGCTGTCCTTGCCCGCGTCACAGCCTGCCAGCAGTGCAATCATCGGCAGAGCCCATGCCAGACGGCGGCTCAAGTGTTTCAATGTGAGATTCATACAAACGGTTCCTGAAGCGATTGCCCGCGCCTTAGCGCCTGTGGACAACCCTTATTATTAATAGGGCTATTGGTCTTTACGGGCAGGGCGAGGATACTGGCCGCCGTTTCCCGTGACCCTGAGCCGCCATGACTTTTAAAAAAATGACGCTTGTGCTGTTGGCCTGCCTGGCACTGTCCGCCTGCGGCGGCGTCGATCCGAATTCGCCCCTGGGCCAGCGCAAGGCGATCTTCAAGCAAATGCTCAAGACCGCTGAAGACCTGGGCGGCATGTTGCGCGGGCGCATTGCCTTCGATGGCGCGAAATTCGCCGAGGGCGCGGTCAAGCTCGATGCGCTGTCCCATGAACCGTGGAAACACTTTCCGAGTGTGCGCGAGGAGGATCACACCAGCGCCAAGGACGACGTGTGGCAAAAACAGGCGCAGTTCCAGCAACTGGCCCGCGATCTGGAAGCGGCCACCGGTGAGTTGGTGATCGCCAGCCAGGTGCAGCCCTACAAGGCCAGCAACCTTACGCCTGCCGTGCAGAAAGTCGAAGATGCCTGCAGTGCCTGCCATAAACAATTTCGCGACCACTGACCGGTTTTACTGGTCGAGTTCTTCCACGGCGTCCTGCAGTTCCTTGCGTGACTCGGCGAGTTTGTCCTTGCGCTTGTTGATCTTGTCCGCGTCGCCTTTTTTCATCGCCTTGTCGAGGTCGGCCTGACGGCGGCTGACCTCGTGCTTGGCGTCGAGTACCTTGTTTTCGCGCTCCTTCCTCAAGGCGGCATCCGTGCAGTTGGCGGTGACTTCGCTCAGGGCTTTTTCCAGGCCGGCTTGCTGGTCGCTGTTGCCGTGGGCCTTGGCCTGTTCGAGCTGGGTGCTGATGGCCTGGCGCTTGGCGGCACAGCCGGTGAGTGGAGTGGCTTCTTCGGCGGCGAGCAGTGGCGTGGCCATGAAGCTTGCGACGGTCAACAGGGCAAAAGGGGCGAGGAATTTCATGTGGAGCTCCGGGGTCGCAAATAGCAGGGTGAATTCTGCTGTGATTTAAAGGTGGCTGGGTCTGGTTCAAAACCCGTCTATTCCGGCCACACGTAATGTTTCAGCCAATGTCTGTACGTGTGGGTCGCGAAAAAAAGCGCTCAGTTGCGCTGCGCGACCCGGGCCGATGCCATCGATGGCCAGCCAGGCCTGGGTGTCTCTGGCGACCAGCGTCTGCCAGTTGCCCTCCAGGTTGCCGCGTGCCGCAGGCGGTACACCCAAGGCCTTGAGCCATTGTGCGAAGGGGCGTTGCCGAGCGCTGTGAAGGCTGTCGAGCAGCCGCGTGCGGCTGCGCTCACCGAAGCCATCAATGTTAGCAAGCTCTGCCGCATCCAGGGTTAACCAATCGAGAAAGCCTGCGATTAGACCGGCCTGGATCAATATGTTCCACGTCTCGTGGCCTATGTGTGGCAATGCCAGGCCCTGGTTGCCGCTCAGCCAGGTAAGGCGTGCGAGCAGCTGTTCTTCGCAGCCGGGGTCCAGCTGCCAGCAACTCAAGGCGTGAAAGTCCCGAGGGTCGGGCATTGGCAGCTCGACCCTGGTGGTATTGCGCAGGATCACCTGGTCCAGCCGAGGGATCACTTGGCCAGCCAGGCTGATGGACACCTGGTCGCCCGGGCGAATATCCAGGGCCTGCCAGCGCTTCAAGGAGCCGGCGCTGACCCGGCTGATCCGGCGGTCGTCCAGGCGCACCGGCTCCAGTTCCAGAATGGGGGTGATGCGTCCGGTGCGGCCGATCTTGAATTGCACCTGGCGTACCAGGGCCAGGGCCTGGGAGGCGGGGTACTTCCAGGCGACCGCCCAATAAGGCGCACTGGCCTGCCAGCGTTCAGCGGGTGCGCGCTGCGCCTGGTGCAGCACCACGCCGTCACTGGCAAAGGGCAGGGGGTGGTTGTACCAATAGGTGCGCCAATGTGCTGCTTCGATGATGTCCTGGACCGGCTGGCTATAGCGCTGGCTGTCGGTGAACCCCCAGCGTGCCAGGGTGGCGAGGCGTTCGGTAAAGTCTGCGGGGCCATTCGGCCAGGCCCAGACAAACAGGCCGATGCCGGGCGCGTCGGTGTCGCTCAACTGCCGACGGTTCATCATCCCGGCCACCTTGCTGCGCGCGTTGAGCCCGCCGCGTGCCGATTGCACATGCTCGTCGAGGCGCCAATAAAGTTCGCCTTGCAGCACCAGGTCGATGGGTTCCGGCAGTTGCTGGACAATGCCGGGGATCTTGCGCGCGGAGGCCGACCAGTCCTGGCCCAGCTTGCCATCGCCACGGCTGATCAGCTGTTTCAACCGCCCCTGGCGGTACACCAGGGTCACCGCAACGCCGTCCACCTTGGGTTGGATCCATACATCCCGGCGCGTGCCCAGCCAGGCGCCCACGGCTTGCTCATCCAGGCGCTTTTCCAGGCCGGTATGGGCGACCGGGTGCGGCAAGGTGCCCCGTGAACTGGCCAGCGGATCATCAGGCGCGGTGGGGTTGGGGACGCACTGGCGCCAGTGGGCCAGGCGCTGGCGAGCCTGGTCGTAGAGTTCATCACTGACGGGGGATTGGCCGAGGCGGTGGTAACTGTCGTCCCACAGGCGGATTTGTTCGGCCAGGGTGTCGACCTGGGCCCGGGCATCATCAGGGCAGTTTTCAGCCCAGGCCGAAAAGGGTAGAGCGCTGAGTAGCAGAACAATCAGTAAACGCATCATGAGCATCCTTGCTCGGAAGGGGCGCCCAGCCTAAATGATCCGTTCACCCACAAAAAAGCCCCGACGCTGCGGGGCTTTTTACCGGGTGTTTCGGCTTACTTGAACAGGCCGCCCAGCGCTTTCACGGCATCAGGCTTATCAGCCTTGGCTTCCTGGGTTTGCTGCTTGGCGTCGGCTTTGGCCTGGGCTTCGGAGAGTTTGTCACAACCTTTGTTGATCTGGTCCTGCGCTGCTTTGAAGGCCTTCACTTTCAAGCTGTCTTTGCTGGCTTCGGCCGCATCGATCTTGGTTTGCAGGTCTGCGGATTGCTTTTGGCAGTCGCCGGAATTGCCGACACCCAGCTGGGAGCCCAGGGCGCCACTCAGTGCGCTCAGGTCGGCGGCGTGGGCCGGCAGGGCGAACAGGCTGAGCAGAAGGGCGGCAGGGGCGAGCGTGGAGATGCGCATGAAAAACCTCAATGTTCGATTGCCTGCGCACTTATGAATCCCGGGCGGGTGCAGGGCAATATCCAAAATAAGGTGAAGGCCCGAGAGGGCGCGGATTCTAGAGGGCCATTATTGTGCCTGCAAGCTTTGGATCCAAAAAATGTGAAGGCGCTCCCGCAGGCAATAAAAAGCCCCGCCGGGCAAACCCGGCGAGGCTTTATGTACCGTGTGCGATTACAGGCCGGCGGCAGTGCGCAGGTCGTTGGCGCGGTCGGTTTTTTCCCAGGTAAAGGTGGTGAAGGTGTCGTCGCCGACGGTCTTCTGCGCAGGGGTACGACCGAAGTGGCCGTAGGCTGCGGTTTCCTGGTACATCGGGTGCAGCAGGTCGAGCATGGTGGTGATCGCGTAAGGGCGCAGGTCGAAGATCTCGCGCACCAGCTTGACGATCTTGTCATCGCTGATCTTGCCGGTGCCGAAGGTATTCAGCGAGATCGACGTAGGCTGGGCCACGCCGATGGCGTAGGACACCTGAATCTCGCAACGCTCGGCGAGGCCGGCAGCAACGATGTTCTTGGCCACGTAGCGACCGGCGTAGGCAGCGGAGCGGTCAACCTTGGATGGATCCTTGCCGGAGAACGCGCCACCGCCGTGACGGGCCATGCCGCCGTAGCTGTCGACGATGATCTTGCGACCGGTCAGGCCGCAGTCACCGACCGGGCCGCCAATGATGAACTGGCCGGTCGGGTTGATGTGGAACTGGGTGTCCTTGCTCAGCAGTTCGGCCGGCAGCACGTGCTTGACGATCAGCTCCATCACGCCTTCGCGCAGGTCGGCGTAGGAAACGTCCGGGTTGTGCTGGGTCGACAGTACGACCGCGTCAATGCCGACCACCTTGCCGCCTTCGTAGCGGCAGGTCACCTGGGACTTGGCGTCCGGGCGCAGCCAAGGCAGCACGCCGGATTTACGCGCTTCGGCCTGGCGTTGCACGAGCTGGTGCGAGAAGGTGATCGGTGCCGGCATCAGCACCTCGGTTTCGTTGCTGGCGTAGCCGAACATCAGGCCCTGGTCGCCGGCGCCCTGGTCTTCCGGCTTGGCACGGTCGACGCCCTGGTTGATGTCGGGCGACTGCTTGCCGATGATGTTCATCACGCCGCAGGTCGCACCGTCGAAACCGACGTCGGAGCTGTTGTAGCCGATGTCGGTGATCACGTCACGAACGATCTGCTCCAGGTCAACCCAGGCGGTAGTGGTCACTTCGCCGGCGATGATCGCTACACCGGTTTTCACCAGGGTCTCGCACGCCACACGGGCGAACTTGTCTTCAGCGATGATGGCGTCCAGCACCGCATCAGAAATCTGGTCGGCGATTTTGTCCGGATGCCCTTCAGACACGGACTCGGAGGTGAAAAGGGAGTATTCGCTCATCTCGATGTTTTCCTGATATTTACCGATGGTGAGTGTCGCCAGTCGGTCGCTGAAAGTGGCGGACCTGGATCTGGAAACCATTACGTAAACCTACATAGAGGCTTTCCCCGGGAACGAGTCCCGCAGCGGTGGCCCAACGGGCCAGATCGTCCTGTTCAAAACCCAACCAGAGATCACCGCAGGCCTCCCTGGCCCAATTCTGGTTGTGGCTGCATAAATCCGTAACCAACAGGCTACCGCCGGGGTGCAGCAACCCGGCCATTTGCTTTAAAGCGTCGGCGGGGGCGGCGAAATGGTGCAAGACCATGTTCAGCACCACGCAGTCGGCCTTGATCGTTGTGCTGCTCAGGGCGTCAGCCAACTGCAGGCTGACATTGCCCAATGCCTCGCGCTCACAGAGCTGGCGTGCCAGTTCGAGCATCGCCGGGCTGTTGTCCAGCGCCGTGACCTGCCGAAAGCGGCGGGCCAGTTCCGGCAGGAAGCCGCCATCTCCAGGCCCGACTTCCAGCGCCGTCGCTTCTTCACTGAAGCTCAGCTTGTCCAGCAGCGCCAGTACGCTGTCGCGGTATTGGGCCAGGCCTGCGATCAAGTCCTGCTGGGCGCGAAATTTTTCGGCAACCCGTGCAAAAAAGTCCTGGCTCGCGGCGGCACGTTGCCCATGGACCTGGCCGATGCGTGACTGCACGTCATGGGGCAGGCTCAGGCTGTCCACTTCCTCAAGCAGGGCCGCGTGCAACTTGCCGCCGAGCAGGTCGGCGTGGGGCAGGGCGCGGCGGTAGAAAATCGCATTGCCTTCGCGGCGGGTGGCGACCAGGTCGGCCTGGGCCAGCACCTTCAGATGGTGGCTCATGCCCGACTGGCCGATGGCGAAGATCTGTGCCAGTTCCAGCACGCCGAATGAATCGTTGGTCAGTGCGCGCAATACGTTCAGACGCAATGGGTCGCCAGCGGCCTTGCACAAGGCTGCCAGCTCTTCGCCGTCGTCAGGACGCAGGGTGGGCACGGGTAGGTTCATAAGGCCAGCAGTCTAGTGACGGGTGAGTATCCCCGCAAGGCCAATATCAAAAAGTTTTGATATTGGTCGATAAGTGGCGGTTATAAGCAGCCGCTATAACCTTTAGACGAAGCGGTTAAAGGTTTCTGCAAGCGATTGCCGCCCAAAGCACAGGAAAAACACCTGCAAGTGACTATCTGTCATTGCCCGCAGGCGGTGGCTGAGGGAAAATGCCGATCCTTTTTTCCGTTTCTTTTAATCATTCACTCTTCAAAATCCTCAGGAGAACAGCGATGCCCAGCCGTCGTGAGCGTGCCAACGCCATTCGTGCCCTCAGCATGGATGCCGTGCAAAAAGCCAACAGCGGCCATCCCGGTGCCCCGATGGGCATGGCGGATATCGCCGAGGTACTTTGGCGTGATTACCTGAAGCACAACCCGAGCAACCCGTCGTTCGCCGACCGTGACCGCTTCGTGCTGTCCAACGGCCACGGCTCGATGCTGATCTACTCGCTGCTGCACCTGACCGGCTACGACGTCACCATCGATGACCTCAAGAGCTTCCGCCAGTTGCACAGCCGCACCCCGGGTCACCCTGAATTCGGCTACACCCCAGGCGTCGAGACCACCACCGGTCCCCTGGGCCAAGGCCTGGCCAACGCCGTAGGCTTCGCGCTGGCTGAAAAAGTCCTGGGCGCGCAGTTCAACCGCCCTGGCCACGACATCGTCGATCACCACACCTATGTGTTCCTGGGTGATGGCTGCATGATGGAAGGCATTTCCCACGAAGTCGCGTCCCTGGCCGGTACCCTGGGCCTGGGCAAGCTGATCGCCTTCTACGATGACAACGGTATCTCCATCGACGGCGAAGTCGAAGGCTGGTTCACCGATGACACCCCCAAGCGTTTCGAAGCCTACAACTGGCAGGTAATCCGCAATGTCGACGGCCACGATCCGGAAGAGATCAAGACTGCCATCGACACCGCCCGCAAGAGCGCGCAGCCGACCCTGATCTGCTGCAAGACCACCATCGGCTTCGGCTCGCCGAACAAGCAAGGCAAGGAAGACTGCCACGGCGCCCCATTGGGTGACGCTGAGATCGCCCTGACCCGCGAAGCGCTGAAGTGGAACCACGGCCCGTTCGAAATCCCGGCCGACATCTACGCCGAATGGGATGCCAAGGAAAAAGGCCTGGCCACCGAAGCCGAGTGGGATCAGCGTTTCGCTGCCTACTCCGCCGAATTCCCTGAGCTGGCCAATGAACTGGTGCGTCGCCTGGCCGGTGACCTGCCTGCCGACTTCGCGGAAAAAGCCTCGGCCTACATTGCCGAAGTCGCGGCCAAGGGCGAGACCATCGCCAGCCGTAAAGCCAGCCAGAACACCCTGAACGCCTTTGGCCCGCTGCTGCCTGAGTTCCTCGGTGGTTCGGCCGACCTGGCCGGTTCCAACCTGACCCTGTGGAAAGGCTGCAAAGGTGTCTCGGCCGAAGACGCCAGCGGCAACTACATGTACTACGGCGTGCGCGAATTCGGCATGAGCGCCATCATGAACGGCGTGTCCCTGCACGGCGGCCTGGTGCCTTACGGCGCGACCTTCCTGATGTTCATGGAGTACGCGCGCAATGCCGTACGTATGGCTGCGCTGATGAAGAAGCGCGTGATCCATGTGTACACCCATGACTCCATCGGCCTCGGCGAAGACGGCCCGACGCACCAGCCGGTCGAACAACTGACCAGCCTGCGTACCACGCCGAACCTGGATTGCTGGCGCCCAGCCGACGCGGTGGAATCCGCGGTGGCCTGGAAGCACGCGATCGAGCGCAAGGACGGCCCTTCGGCGCTGATCTTCTCCCGTCAGAACCTGCAACACCAGGTGCGTACCGACGCGCAGATCGCCGACATCAGCCGTGGCGGCTACGTGCTCAAGGACTGCATCGGCGAGCCGGAGCTGATTTTGATCTCCACCGGTTCCGAAGTGGGCCTGACCGTTCAGGCGTACGACAAGCTGACTGCCCAAGGCCGTAACGTGCGCGTTGTGTCCATGCCGTGCACCAGCGTGTTCGAGGCCCAGGACGCCGGCTACAAGCAATCGGTGCTGCCGTTGCAGGTCAGCGCGCGTATCGCCATCGAAGCGGCGCACGCCGACTACTGGTACAAGTACGTGGGCCTGGAAGGCCGCGTGATCGGCATGACCACCTACGGTGAGTCGGCGCCGGCGCCAGCGTTGTTCGAAGAGTTCGGTTTCACCCTGGAAAACATCCTGGGTCAGGCTGAAGAGCTGCTGGAAGACTAAGTCAGTCTGCGTTGTCTGTACTGGCGCTATCGCGGGCAAGCCCGCTCCCACATTTGGATCGCGGTCTGATGTGGGAGCGGGCTTGCCCGCGATAGCGTCAGAACATTCAACACCGAACTAACCTTGATCGAGAACCCCATGCCCCAACCGCGTCCCTACAAAGTTGCACTCAACGGCTACGGCCGCATTGGTCGTTGCGTCTTGCGTGCTCTGTTCGAGCGAGGGGCGGCAGCCGGGTTTGAAATTGTCGCGATCAACGACCTGGCCGACATGGCCAGCATCGAATACCTGACACGCTTTGATTCCACCCACGGCCGCTTTCCCGGCGAAGTGCGGGTCGAAGGCGATTGTCTGCATATCAACGGCGACTGCGTGAAAGTGTTGCGCAGCGCCACACCCGAGGGCATCGACTGGGCGGCGCTGGGCGTCGACCTGGTGTTGGAATGCTCCGGTGCCTATCACACCCGTGCCGATGGCCAGCGTTTCCTCGACGCCGGCGCACCGCGTGTGCTGTTTTCCCAGCCGATGGCCAGCGAGGCGGATGTCGATGCCACCATCGTCTACGGCATCAACCAGGATTGCCTGACCGGCAGTGAGCTGCTGGTGTCCAACGCCTCCTGCACCACCAACTGCAGCGTGCCGCTGTTGCGCCTGCTGGATCAGGCGATCGGCCTGGACTACGTGTCGATCACCACCATCCACTCGGCGATGAACGACCAGCCGGTGATCGACGCCTATCACCATGAAGACCTGCGCCGCACGCGCTCGGCGTTCCAATCGGTAATTCCGGTATCCACCGGTCTGGCGCGCGGCATCGAACGCCTGCTGCCGGAACTTGCCGGGCGAATCCAGGCCAAAGCCGTACGGGTGCCGACGGTGAACGTGTCCTGCCTGGACATCACCATGCAAACCGTCAGCGACACGGATGCGACGGAGGTCAACCGGATCCTGCGCGACGCCGCCACCAGCGGCCCGCTCAAAGGCTTGCTGGCCTACACCGAGTTGCCCCACGCCAGTTGTGATTTCAACCATGACCCGCATTCGGCGATTGTCGATGCCAGCCAGACCCGCGTTTCCGGCCCGAGGCTGGTGAACATCCTGGCCTGGTTCGACAACGAATGGGGCTTTGCCAACCGAATGCTGGATGTTGCGGAACATTATCTGCATATCGCCTCTAAACAACCTCAACAGTAATTCAGGAACTGCCACCCATGACCGTGTTGAAGATGACCGACCTCGATCTGCAAGGTAAGCGCGTACTGATTCGCGAAGACCTCAACGTCCCCGTCAAGGACGGTGTTGTCACCAGCGATGCGCGAATCCTGGCCTCGCTGCCGACCATCAAGCTGGCCCTGGAAAAAGGCGCGGCCGTGATGGTCTGCTCCCACCTGGGTCGCCCGACCGAAGGTGAGTTCTCCGCCGAAAACAGCCTCAAGCCGGTAGCCGACTACCTGAGCAAGGCCCTGGGCCGTGATGTGCCGCTGGTGGCTGACTACCTGGGCGGTGTCGACGTTAAGCCTGGCGACATCGTGCTGTTCGAAAACGTGCGCTTCAACAAAGGCGAGAAAAAGAACAGCGACGAACTGGCCCAGCAATACGCCGCCCTGTGCGACGTGTTCGTGATGGACGCGTTCGGCACCGCCCACCGTGCCGAGGGTTCGACCCACGGCGTGGCCAAGTTCGCCAAGGTGGCGGCTGCCGGCCCATTGCTGGCGGCTGAACTGGAGGCATTGGGCAAGGCCCTGGGCGCTCCGGCCCAACCGATGGCTGCCATCGTTGCCGGCTCCAAGGTGTCCACCAAGTTGGACGTGCTCAACAGCCTGAGCCAGATCTGCAACCAGTTGATCGTTGGCGGTGGCATTGCCAATACCTTCCTGGCGGCAGCAGGCCACCCGGTGGGCAAATCCCTGTACGAGCCGGACCTGCTCGACACCGCCCGTGCCATCGCCGCCAAGGTCAGCGTGCCGTTGCCGGTGGACGTGGTGGTTGCCAAGGAGTTCGCTGAAACCGCCGAAGCCACCGTCAAGCTCATCGCCGACGTGGCCGCCGACGACATGATCCTGGACATCGGCCCGCAAACTGCAGCCAATTTTGCAGAACTGCTGAAAGCCTCCCAGACCATCCTGTGGAACGGTCCGGTCGGCGTGTTCGAGTTCGACCAGTTCGGCAACGGCACCAAAGTGCTGGCCAAGGCCATCGCAGACAGCTCGGCATTCTCCATCGCCGGCGGCGGCGACACCCTGGCGGCCATCGATAAATATGGCGTTGCCGACCAGATCTCCTACATTTCTACCGGTGGCGGCGCATTCCTCGAATTCGTCGAAGGCAAAGTCCTGCCCGCCGTTGAAGTGCTGGAAACCCGAGCCAAAGGCTAAGGCTCCTGATCCGGAAAAGGAGTGTTCCCATGATCAAGTCGTTGGCAATGGTGATCGCAGCGGGCCTGTTGGCCGGCTGCGGCAGCACGCCAAGCGCAGCGCCGGCGGCAGGCAAACCTGCCACGGAGCAGAAAAAAAGCTGCTATCAGGCTGACTGGCAAGCCGAGACCATGCCGGTAATCAACAAGCGCATCGGCAACGAACGGCTGGAGAAATACGACTCCGCGCCCAACGGTCAGGAACAGGGTTGCCCTTGACGGGTCTGATCAACTAACCGACGGCATCGGCGGCCTTTGGCCCCGCTGCGAGGATTGGCAATGAAAGGCGTTTTCGCCCTGGCAGCCCTGGCCCTATTGGCCGGTTGCAGCAGCATGAACATGTTCAACAAGGCAGAGCCGGAAGGTAAGTGGACCACCTGGACCTGCGACAGCAAGGCCGAGGTCAACTGGCGCTTCGCCAACCAGGCCCGCAGTGAGGTGGATGTACGCCTCGGCGGTTCCGACCAGGTTTATCGCCTCAAACAGGATGTGGCGGCTTCGGGCGTGCTGTACAGCAACGACCAGTTGGCGTTTCACACAAAAGGTGAGGAAGGCCTGGTTTACTGGGTTGCCACTGACGATTTGATCGGGCGGGGCTGCAAGGCCCAATAAGATTTCAACTTTGATGAGATCCAAATGTGGGAGGGGGCTTGCCCCCGATAGCGGTTTGTCAGCACCCCCATGTGCTGACTGAGGCACTGTCATCGGGGGCAAGCCCCCCTTCCACATCAGCAATAACGATTCAGCACGCCAGGCATGCAAAGCCTGACCTGCAATAACTTGAATAGCAGCCGCTGCTACGGCAGGCTTGCACGATTAACGACCCTCGACCGGGAGAGACAACACAATGGCACTTATCAGCATGCGTCAAATGCTGGACCACGCAGCCGAGTTCGGCTACGGCGTCCCAGCCTTTAACGTCAACAACCTTGAGCAGATGCGCGCCATCATGGAAGCCGCTGACAAGACCGACTCCCCAGTGATCGTCCAGGCTTCGGCCGGTGCGCGCAAATACGCCGGTGCCCCGTTCCTGCGTCACCTGATCCTCGCCGCGATCGAAGAATTCCCGCACATCCCGGTGTGCATGCACCAGGACCACGGCACCAGCCCTGACGTGTGCCAGCGTTCCATCCAACTGGGCTTCAGCTCGGTGATGATGGACGGCTCCCTCGGCGAAGACGGCAAGACCCCGACCGACTACGAGTACAACGTACGCGTAACCCAACAAACCGTGGCCATGGCCCACGCCTGCGGCGTTTCGGTTGAAGGCGAACTGGGTTGCCTGGGCTCCCTGGAAACCGGCATGGCCGGTGAAGAAGACGGCATCGGCGCCGAAGGCGTGCTGGATCACAGCCAGATGCTGACCGACCCGGAAGAAGCCGCCGACTTCGTCAAGAAGACCCAAGTGGACGCCCTGGCGATCGCTATCGGCACCAGCCACGGCGCCTACAAGTTCACCAAGCCACCGACCGGCGACGTACTGGCCATCGACCGCATCAAGGAAATCCACAAGCGCATCCCTAACACCCACCTGGTGATGCACGGTTCTTCCTCGGTCCCGCAGGAATGGCTGGCGATCATCAACCAGTACGGCGGCGACATCAAAGAAACCTACGGCGTACCGGTTGAAGAAATCGTCGAAGGCATCAAGTACGGCGTGCGCAAGGTCAACATCGACACCGACCTGCGCCTGGCGTCCACCGGCGCGATGCGCCGCCTGATGGCCACCAACCCGAGCGAGTTCGACCCGCGCAAGTTCTTCGGCGCGACTGTGACCGCGATGCGTGATGTGTGTATCGCTCGTTACGAAGCCTTCGGCACTGCGGGCAACGCTTCGAAGATCAAGCCGATCTCGTTGGAAGCGATGTACCAGCGTTATCTGAAAGGTGAGTTGAACGCTAAGGTGAATTGAGCCTCAGGCGTTAAAAAAGAAGCCCGCAGCGATGCGGGCTTTTTTTTGGCAGGAAATCAGTCTTGCGCCTATCGGGCATTGCCTGCTCGAATCGAGGCCGATCCGTTCACTCGTGATCAATATCCAACTTGGCAAACGTCACCTTCGCGCCTTCCTTGCTGTCCCCGCTGTTGTCCTGCACATATGCGCCCGCCTTGAAGTACAAGGGCTTGGCGGCCCACGCCGCACCAATGCGCTCGTTCCACTCACTGTCAGCGGCGTACACGCTGAGCAGGCCGGCCTTGTTGAGGTTGATCACGTAGGTGAAGCTTTTCTCCAGCGGCACATTGGACGCGACGATGATCACGCGGCTTTCATCTTCGTCCGGGCGCATGCGCACCTTGGCGACGATGTTGCCGGTCTGGGTCTTTTCCTTGAACTGGTATTCGAGCTTGATCAGCGGTTTCTGGCTGTCGTAGGCGTGGATCTGGCCGATGACGATCTTGCCGCTGGAGGGCACCTGGTTGACCGCCAGGGTGGCGCGCAGGAAGTTGTCGGCTTCGGGGTAGGTCCAGTTGCGCAGGCGGCCGTCGGCGTAGGTTTCGCGCAGTTCGCTGCGCGGGTACACGGCGTTTTCGGTGCGGGTGCCGGTGACGGGGGTCCAGAATTGCACGTTGCTGCCTTCGGCCTGGAAGTATTGGTCGTTGAAGCCGCTGAGTAGCTTTGGCGTGTCGATGGTCGCGGGGGGCGAGCCGACCGGAATGCTCAGGTTCCAAGTGGAGAGGTCGATCATGGCATTGGCCTTTTACAGGGGGTGAAGGCTTTGGCCCGGGGGCCTGACAGGTTCTTTATAGGCGGTGGTCAGCCAGTTGTTAAACACTTGCTGGCAATTTATTGGCGCCAAGGGAATGCCAAAAAGCCATGTTTCCCATGAACCGTGGGCTGTAGAGGTTGACCGTTAGTCGGCTGACTGAACTTTGGCGCAATGATGGCGTCCACGTCACTTCTGATTTTCAGGATCCGGGGCTAGAGTGAGGCCTCAATGTTTGTCCGGGTTTTCTCTCAGAAGTGACCGGAGTAGACCCAAGGAAGAGACCTAGCATGGAATGCGCTCCACCTCATGGCGATGGCAGTTCGGTTCTTCTGGTGGTCGATGACTACCCGGAAAATCTGATCAGCATGCGTGCGCTTCTGCAACGTGATGATTGGGTGGTGATCACCGCCGCGTCCGGGGTGGAAGCCCTCGAGTTGCTGCTGCAGCATGAGGTCGACCTGGTGCTGCTGGATGTGATGATGCCCGGCATGGACGGTTTCGAAGTCGCTCGCTTGATGCGCGGCAGCCAGCGCACGCGCATGACCCCGATCATCTTTCTGAGTGCCAACGCCCAATCCCCCGCCGCCGTGCTGGAAGGCTACGCCAGCGGCGCCATCGACTACCTGTTCAAGCCCTTCGACCCGCACATCCTCAAGCCCAAGGTCCAGGCGTTGCTGGAGCACCAGCGCAACCGCCGGGCCTTGCAGCGCCTGAGCCATGACCTGGAGTCCGCCCGGGCGTTCAATGCCTCGGTATTGGACAACGCCGCCGAGGGCATCCTGGTGGTGAGTGAAGAGGGCGTGATCGAATACGCCAATCCGGCGATTTCGCGCCTGCTCAATGCCACGATCCAGGAACTGCAAGGCCAGGACTTCCTGAGTTTCCTGCAAAAGCCCCATGTGCCCACATGGCCAGATTCGCAAATGTACGCCGACTACCGCCGCGGTGAAACCTGGCGCCTGCACGATGCGCTCCTGCGCACCAGCCGTGGCCAGCAAGTGCCGGTGGCGTTGTCCTGCGCGCCGCTGCCCGCAGAACAGAAGGCCATGGTGGTGACGGTGCTGGATATGTCCGAAGTGCGCCACCTGCACCAGCAGCTGGAATTCCAGGCCGTGACGGATCCGCTGACCGGGCTGTTGAACCGGCGCGGTTTCTACCAGGCGGTGGAAAACACCTTATCCCGCAGTGAGCGGACAGAGCAGTCCCTGGTGTTGCTGTACCTGGACCTTGACGGTTTCAAGCGGGTCAACGATTCCCTGGGCCATGATGCCGGCGACCGTGTATTGCGCTGGGTCTCGGAGCAATTGCAGGGTTGTCTGCGCTCCTACGACATTATCGGCCGCATGGGCGGCGATGAATTCACGGCGTTGCTGGAGCTGGAGTTTCCGGAGCAGGCGGCAAAGATCTCGGAAAAGCTGATCGAGCGAGTGTCGGTGTGCCAGCAGGTCGACGGTTTGGATGTGATGCTCGGCGTCAGCATCGGCATTGCCACCTTCCCGGATTGCGGCTCGGATTTGAGTGGGTTGCTGCGCGCGGCCGACATCGCCATGTACGAAGCCAAGCGCGCCGGCCGCCAGCAATATCGTTATTACGACCAGGAAATGAACGGTCGCGCCCGCTCGCGGTTGATGCTTGAAGACAGCGTGCGCACGGCGATTCAAAACAAGGATTTCACCCTGGTCTATCAGCCCCAGGTTTCGCTGGTGGATGGGCGTTTGCGCGGCGTTGAGGTGTTGTTGCGCTGGCGGCACCCCAGCGTCGGCGATGTGCCGCCGGGGCTGTTTTTACCCTTGCTGGAAGAGGCGCGGCTGATCAGTCAACTGAGCGCGTGGATCTATCAGCAGATCGCCGCCCAGCGCCAGGCGTGGCAAGCCGCGTTCGACGATGAATTGGTGCTGAGCGTGAGCCTGAGCAGCAGCCAGTTCAATATGCCTAACCTGGTGAACCAACTGCAGCAGATGCTGGAGCGCTATGGGCTGGAGGGGTACCAGTTGGAGGTGGAAATCAGCGAGGACTGCCTGATGAGTAACCTGGAAGAGGCCGCCAAGCAGCTCAAGTTGCTGCGCCGTATCGGGGTGCGTATCGCCCTGGATGACTTCGGTTCGGGGCAATGTTCCCTGGCGCATTTGCGCGACCTGGCCTTCGATACGCTCAAGCTTGATCCGCAATTGGTTGCGCGGCTGCCGGGCTCGGTGCGGGACGCGGCGATGGCGCGCAGTATTATCGAGCTGTGCAGGCATTTTGAGGTGGTCGTGGTGGCCGAGGGCGTGGAAACCCAGGAGCAGGCCCAGTGGCTCAAGGCCCAGGGTTGCCCGTTTATCCAGGGGCCGTGGGCGGCGCAGCCCCTGATGGCTGAAGAAGTGGTCGACTGGTCACGCGCCCGCGTGCGCTGAATTCGCTACACTGGCGCCCATCCGAATCCTGTTGCAGACCCCAATGACCGCGCTGAAATACCTCCAGGCCTACCCCGCTGCCCTCCAGGAGCAAGTGCGCCAACTGATCGCCAAGGACCAGTTGGGCGCCTACCTGGAACAGCGTTACCCCGACCGCCATGGGGTGCAGAGCGACAAAGCCCTGTACGCCTATGCCCAGGCCTTGAAGCAGGAACACCTGCGCAACGCGCCGGCCATCGACAAAGTGCTGTTCGATAACCGCCTGGACCTGACCCACCGCGCCCTGGGCCTGCACACCACGATTTCGCGGGTGCAGGGCGGCAACCTCAAATCCAAGAAAGAGATCCGCATTGCCTCGCTGTTCAAAGAGGCCGCGCCGCAATTCCTGCGCATGATCGTGGTTCACGAGCTGGCGCACTTCAAGGAATCGGACCACAACAAAGCGTTCTACAAACTCTGCGACTACATGATGCCCGGCTACCACCAGGTGGAATTCGACCTGCGGGTGTACCTCACGTATCGCGACCTGCAGGGCAAACCCTGACCGCACAAGGCGACCAACCATGGATGTGAGCAAGACCAAAAGCAGCTTCTACCGCCGGCTGTACGTGGCGTACCTGATCGACAGTGGGCTGGCCAGCAGCGTCCCGGCGCTGACCGAGGTCACCGGCATGCCCCGGCGCACCGCGCAGGACACGATTGCGGCGCTGGCGGATCTGGATATTGTGTGTGAGTTCGAGCAGGAGGATGGGGCCCGCAACCATGCCGGGCATTATCGGATTCGCGATTGGGGCGCGATTGATCGGGGGTGGATCGAGGTGAATCTCAGCCAGATCAAGCGGGTTTTGGATTACCCCTGAGTTCAGCGGTGGCGGGGCCGACGCTATCGGGAGCAAGCCTCAAGTACGCCGCATCCCGATATGCGGAATGTCATCCTCCAGGTATTCCTCACCCGCCACCACAAACCCATACCGCCCGTAATACCCCTGCAGATGGGCCTGGGCTGACAGGAAGATCGGCGTCTCAGGCCAGATATCGTCAATCTGCCTGAGGGTTTCTTCCATCATCTGGTGCCCCAGCCCGGTGCCCCGTGCAACCGGCGCCACGATCACGCGGCCGATCACCACGTCGCCGCCCTGGGACTCCGGATCCAGCAGCCGCAGGTAGGCCACCAGCTCGTCGTCTTTCCAGGCCATCAGGTGATGGGTATCGCCCGCCAGGTCTTGCCCGTCGATATCCTGGTAGACGCACTTCTGCTCGACAACAAAGACCTCGCCGCGCAAACGCAAAATGGCGTACAGCTGCTCCTTGCCAAGGTCGGTGTGATGTTTACAGACCCAATCGACTGTCATGGTGTGTTCTCGCTTGAATGTCTGTTCTGGATAGTAAGCGCAGCGGGCGACTCTGTCTAAATCGACTATTTTTGTGAATGAAATCAATTTGCCATCATTGAGTGCTCTCGACGTCCGTTTCTTTGTGTAATCTGAGCTAATGTTAGAACCTCAGGCCCTGCCTGAGCCAAGGCCACCGCCTGCCGCCAAGGATTTTGAGCATGCCGCGATTGTCTCGTGCCGTTGCTTTGATTGGAGTGTTGTTGCTGGCGACACCTGTGTTCGCACAGCGTCTGCGCCTGGTCGCGGATGCCTGGCCACCGTTTACCGATGCCACCTTGATCAACGGTGGCCTGGCCACCGATATAGTCACCACGGCCCTGGCCCGTGCGGGCTATGCCAGCGACTTCCAACAGGTGCCCTGGGCGCGGGCGCTGATGGGGGTGGGCGACGGGCGCTATGACGTGCTGGTCAACGCCTGGTACGACGAGGCCCGTACACAATTGGGGCAGTTTTCCGGCGAATACCTGCTCAATCGCGTACGTTTCATCAAGCGCCGTGACGATCCCATCGAGTTCCAGAACCTGGAGCAGTTGCACGACTATCCCATTGCCGTGGTGCGCGGTTATGCCTATTCAGCGGCGTTCGATGGGGATGGGCAGTTGCAGAAAGTGCCGGTGCATAACTTCGCCATGGCGGTGCGCATGCTGGCAGCGCAGCGGGTGCGGTTGACCGTGGAGGATGAGTATGTGGCGCGCTATTACTTGTCGCGCGAGTCGGTGCGGGTGCGCAATGCGGTGGAGTTTCTGCCCACACCGCTGAGCGAAAACAGCCTGCATATCCTGGTCAGCCTGAAGAACCCTGAGCATGCGCAGATCGTTGCCGGTTTTGACCGCGAGATTGCCAGGATGAAGGCGGATGGCAGTTATGAGCGGTTGATGAAGGCCCATGGCATGTAGGGCCTGTGCGGGCCTCATCGGGGTGTAGAACCGTAGACATCGTTTACATCTGAAACCGGGGACATCGTTTACACATTTGAGGCCTGGACGCGGGTCATACCTCGTCCAAGCCTCCCCAAGGGATAATCACACAGGTACA